>NZ_JBYVMD010000032.1:0-84302 GCF_058145955.1 Pseudomonas sp. A39 | reverse complement strand
ACCCACGCCTACCAGTACTGCATCGAATCGTTGGCCATGGATGAAGGCGAGATCTTCAACATGTACCACGAGATTCCCTCGGTCGCCAAAAAGGCTGCCTGGGGTCTGAAGTACACCCGTTCGATCTCCGATCCGAAGTTCGAAACCGGCACCGTCGAGACGGATAAAGAGCTGCTGCGTAACCTGGTCGCCTACTACTGCGTCCTGGAAGGCATCTTCTTCTACTGCGGGTTCACCCAGATCCTGTCCATGGGCCGTCGCAACAAAATGACCGGCGTCGCCGAGCAGTTCCAGTACATCCTGCGCGACGAGTCGATGCACCTGAACTTCGGTATCGATGTGATCAACCAGATCAAAATCGAAAACCCGCATTTGTGGGATGCCGAGATGAAGGAAGAAGCGACCCAGATGATTCTGCAAGGGACTCAGCTGGAGATTGAATACGCTCGCGATACCATGCCACGCGGTGTGTTGGGGATGAATGCGGCGATGATGGAGGATTACCTCAAGTTCATCGCTAACCGTCGTTTGTCGCAGATTGGGTTGAAGGAAGAGTATCCAGGGACGACTAACCCGTTCCCTTGGATGAGTGAGATTATGGACTTGAAGAAAGAGAAGAATTTCTTTGAGACTCGGGTTATTGAGTATCAGACCGGCGGTGCGCTGAGCTGGGATTGATTCCTGAGCTAGACCCCCTTAAGAAGCCCTGACTTGTTCAGGGCTTTTTTATGCCCTAAGAACTGAATAGGAACGGTCTTACGCAAAGATCATCCAGAAAGTAGTTGATGCGAGGTTCGATACTGATAGCCTCGCTCGCCGGTGCCTAAGAAACGCCCAACGTAGAAGCTAGCCTCACTCACACAGCCGAAATCCATATGACCTAGTCATGCGGAATTTTAATGTTGTATCGAGGCCAAGCAAGTTGGAGTTTCTTAAATCCGCTCTCTACGTTGGGCCCTGGCCCTTCCGAAAATCACGTAGAGGTCATAGGAAATGCCTAGTCCATATCAGCTCGACTTACCAGCCGCCAAGAAGGTAGTTCTACCTGCGCCTTCAATTGCCATTATTTTCACCCGACAAAATCTTCTTCTACATGCCCTCCTTTTAGAAAACCAACCGTGGTTCTGCGCGCGCGACCTCGGCCGCTTGATGGGCTGCTACCTAGATGAACGAACGACTCGAAAGCTCGATGACGATCAACGGCAATACCTGAAGTTGCTGTTTCACGGTCAACCGGAAGAAATGCTGATGATCAGCGAATCCGGTGCGTATGCACTGCTGGTCTATCACTACGCACCAGAGAACCGACGACTACGCAGTTGGCTCACCCACGAAGTCGTCCCGACGTTGCGGGACGAGCGTCAGCCACGAACGGTGGAGCGACCACTATTGAGCCTGTTGGATTGGCCAGAGATGTCGCTAAACCTTCTGCATTGGCAGGATGAAGGCTGGATACGTCTTAGGGATATGCCGTATTTGTTGGTGAATCGAACCTATCGCAGAGAGCCGGTAAGAACTCCGTGGTGGCGAAAGCTCATTCAACCGTTCCGAACGAAGCAGCGAATTTACTGACATAAACGACCGCCAAAGCCCAACAACGCGTAGGAAATTTCGTAGACGCCATAATGGCTACTCAGTATCGTCCGAGGGTTTTCTACCCTCGGCGGCTGTATGGATATTACGAAAGACAAAACGGACTGGAACGACGCGGAACTGGCAGCAGCGGTCGAAGCGTACTTAAAGATGTTGGCCTGGGAAAAGAGCGGCCAACCTTTCAACAAAGCGCTCGAAAACCGCCTTCTGCGTGAAGGCCCGGTGGCAGGCCGTGCAAAGGGCTCCATCGAGTTCCGCATGCAAAACATTTCCACCGTGCTTGTGCGTATGGGCTGGGACCGCATAGAAGGCTATAAACCTGCAAAGAACGTGGGCACAGGCGTAGAGCAACGCATCCGCCAAGCCCTCGCCGCACAGGGTGTATTCGAATCCGACGACGCCGCCCAAACAGCGGATGAGCAAACGCTTATCCGCCGCGCGTCCAAACTGCAGCAGCAACCTTTCCCTAAGCTACCGGACGGCATTGCCCAGCCCCAGAAGGTATCGACCGTCAGCACGGCCTTTGTCCGCGATCCAAAGGTCCGCGCCTGGGTGTTGAAAGAAGCCAAAGGCATCTGCGAAGGCTGCGGCTCAAACGCGCCTTTTGAAGTCGACGGTTTGCCATTTCTTGAAGTACATCACGTCAAGCACCTCGCCCAGAAGGGTTCGGATCGCATCTCCAATGCTGTAGCCTTGTGCCCCAATTGCCATCAGCGTTGTCACCGTTCAAGTGATCGGAACGCTTTCACTGAAGCGCTTTACAGCAAAGTCGGAAGATTGGCACGGGAGTAAACTCCTGCTGTCACACCTGATGCACACTCAAAAAATACTAGATAGGACCGAGGCCAACCCGTGAACCCAGACATGCTCGAAGCCGGCCCCGCTGACGCCAAAGTACTCTCCGTCTTTGACTTCGACGGCACCCTCACCCACCACGACAGTTTCGTGCCGTTCCTCAAGTTCGCCTTTGGCACCGGTGAGTTTTATGGCCGGATGGTCAAGCTGGCGGTGCCAGGTCTGCGCTTTTTGTTGCAGCAGATCAGCCGGGATGAGTTGAAGGCGCAGTTGATCCGCACCTTTATGACCGGGGTGGAGAAGGCGTGGGTGCAGCAGAAGGCGGAGGAGTATTGCCAGCGCAATTGGGCGCGGTTGATGCGGCCGGCGGGGGTGCTTTCGGTGGAGCAGGAGTTGGGTTCGGGGGCGGTGGTGACGCTGTGCTCGGCGTCGCCGGCCTTGGTGTTGCAGCCGTTTGCCGATCGTCTTGGGATCAAGTTGATCGGGACTGAGCTTGAGGTGGTGGATGGGGTGCTGACCGGTAAGCTCACCGGGAATAACTGCCGGTGTGAGAACAAGGTGCTGCGGCTTGAGGCGGTGTACGGCGATTTGGGCGAGTATCGGCTGCGGGCCTGGGGCGATACGCGTGGGGATCGGGAGTTGCTGGCGGCGGCGCAGGATGCGCATTTTCGGCATTTTCATGCGAAGAAGAAGCGGGCGAAAGTGCTGCGCTGATCATTGTGGTGAGCGGGCTTGCCCCGCGCTGGGGCGCGTAGCGGCCCTAAAACCAAACGCCGCATTCTGTCTGACAGCATGCGGCGTTTTTATTGGGACTGCTGCGCAGCCCAGCGCGGGGCAAGCCCGCTCACCACAGGTTGATCAAACAGAGGCCTTGAGTTCTACGCCCAACGCCGTCGCAAAGGCTTTTACCATCGGGCTGCGCGGGGCGTTATGGCGCAGGATCAGGTTGAATGCGGTGCTCAGGTGAACCTGTTCCGGGCACAGTGTGCGCAGGCGCCCTTCCCTTACCAATGGCGCGGCGTAGTGTTCGGGCAGGAAGCCGAGGAAGCGGCCGGTGAGGATCAGGATCGCGACGGCTTCGACTTGCGAGGCCGAGGCGGACTGGCTGTCATAGTTGACGAAGTTGGCCTTGTCGCGGTGGATCGCATACCGATGGTTCACCACTTCGTATTGGCGCAAGACCTCGGGCGTGATGTCGTTTACGTCGAAGAGTGGGTGTCCTACGGCACAGTAGACGTGGGCCTTTTCTTCGTACAGCGGGAAGTAGTCAAATTCCTCTCGGCGTTGGTACACCGGCACGATGCCGACAATCAAGCGCCCTTCCACCACGCCACGTTCAACTTCGTCCAATTGCGAGGCATGTAGGCGCAGTCTAATTTTTGGCGATTCACTATGTAATTTCCCTAACGCGGTAATTAGCGGGGAATTAATGTCGGACACGGTGTTATCAATAACCCCCACACTAAGGTCGCCGATCAGTTCGTTTTGCGCCGAACTAAGCTTGTCGCGAAAACTGTCCACCGAGGTAAATAACTCGATGGACGCCTGATACACCAACTTGCCTTCTTCGGTCAGCCCAAACCCTTCCCTGCCCCGTGTGCACAGGCGCATGCCGATGCGAATCTCGAGGTCGGAGATCTGTTTGCTGATGGCTGCCAGGCCCACGTTCAGCTCGTTTTGCGCGGCGCTGAAGCCGCCGGCTTCGACCACGGCCATAAATACCCGCAGCAATTTGAAGTCCAGCCCGCTCAGTTGCAGGGGCGGTCGTGTGCCGGGTTTTGGCGGTAGGTTTCCAGAAGTGGAAAGTGGAGTTTCCATAATACGCGTTGACCTCAAGTGCCATATTCAACAGGCTTCAACCCAGTCCTTGAACATAGCCAGGCGGCGATAATGAACATAAACAACCGCCCTTGGCAACCTTGAATACGGCGCGTCAGACGCTGATTCAGTCTAGTTGAAAACTTATTTTTACTGCCTCCGACTCTTCTAAAAACAAGCGTGAGGAATACCCATGTCCCAGCCCACCGACCGCCTTTGGGGCGCTCGTTTCAAGACCGGTCCGTCTGCTGCATTGGCCGCGTTGTCGCGTTGCCCTGAGCGCTATTTTCGCCTGACGCCCTACGACCTGGCCGGCTCCCGTGCCCATGCCCGTGAGTTGCAGCGCGCCGGTTTGCTGGATGAGTCGGAGACCTTGCGTACCCTCGAAACCCTGGAGGGGATCGGCGCTGACTTCGCTGCCGGCCGCCTGCATCCGACCCTGGATGACGAGGACGTGCACACCTTCATCGAACGCGTATTGACCGAGCGCCTCGGCGCCTTGGGCGGCAAGTTGCGCGCCGGGCGTTCGCGTAACGACCAGACGGCCAATGACCTGCGGCTTTTCCTACGCGACCATGCGCGCACCATCACTACCGAGGTGCTGGGTCTGCAACAGGCGTTGGTGGAGAAGGCTGAGCAGCATATCGAGAGCATCTGCCCCGGCTTTACCCATTTGCAGCAGGCGCAGCCGATTGTGTTTGCCCACCATTTGCTCGCTCATGCGCAGTCGATGCTGCGTGATGTGCAGCGTTTGGTGGATTGGGATGCGCGTACAGCGCTGTCACCGTTGGGTGCGGCAGCCATGGCCGGTTCGGCGATTGCGCGCCAGCCGGAGCATTCGGCCAAGGAAATGGGCTACACCGGGCCGTGCGAAAACTCGATTGACGCCGTCGCCAGCCGTGACCATGTGGCGGAGTTTCTGTTTGTGGCGGGCATGCTCGGGGTGAATATTTCGCGGCTGTCGGAGGAATTTTGCCTGTGGTCGTCGCGCCAGTTTCGCTGGGTGGTGTTGGACGATGCCTACGCCACCGGCAGCTCGATCATGCCGCAGAAGAAGAACCCGGACATTGCCGAATTGGCGCGGGGCAAGGCTGGGCGTTTGATTGGCAACCTGACCGGGTTGATGTCGACGCTCAAGTCGTTGCCGCTGTCGTACAACCGCGATTTGAGTGAAGACAAGCACAGTGTGTTGGACAGCGTGGACACCTTGCTGCTGGTACTGCCGGCGATGGCCGGGATGGTTGCGACCATGAAGGTGCAGGTGGAAGAGCTGCGGCGCCAGGCGCCGATGGGCTTCACCTTGGCGACGGAGGTGGCGGATTGGTTGGCCACCCGTGGTGTGACGTTTAAAGAAGCCCATGAGATTACCGGCGCGCTGGTGCAGGCCTGTGAGAAGCATGAGATTGAGTTGTGGGAAGCCTCGCCGGCGATGTTGGCGGAGGTGGATGCTCGGTTGCTGCCTGAGGTGCGGGACTGCTTGACCCTGGAGGCGGCGATTGCGGCGCGCAGTGGGTGGGGTGGGACGGCGCCGGAGCGGGTCAGGGAGCAGATTGGGCGGTTGAAGGTGGCGTTGGCTGAGCAACAGCGATGGGCTGAGAGTTATCAGGGGTTTCGGATGTAAGCCTGGGAGATTTGTAGTGTTTGGGCTGGCGCTTTCGCAGGCAAGCCAGCTCCCACATTGGATCGGGTTTTAACTGTTGGATCGAGTAGAGCGGTAATCGCTTTTTTGGAGAATCACCATGAACCAAACCCCGGCCGAGCGCTTGGAAATAGAGCGCAAGTTGTCCGAGAACCAGTTCGATATCACGCAGTACGAACACGTGCCGCGTCGCTATTACGGGCGGATGTTTTTTGCCACGTTGATCGTGATCGTATTGGCCGCGCTGTTGCGCGCATTCGCCAACGGCCAGATCGAATGGTCCTACATCGGTCAGTTCCTTACGTCTGAGGCCATCCTCTGGGGCCTGGTGAACACCATCGTCATGTCGATCCTGGCGATGGCGCTGGGCGTGGTGATCGGGGTGATCACGGCGATCATGCGCATGTCGGCCAACCCGATCCTGCGGTATGTGGCCATTACCTACACCTGGCTGTTCCGTGGCACGCCGTTGATTCTGCAGTTGCTGCTGTGGTTCAACTTGGCGCTGATTTTCCCGGTGATCGCGGTTCCCGGCCTGTTCAGCATCGACACCGTCGACCTGATGACACCGTTCGTGGCCGCCCTGCTCGGCTTGAGCATCAACCAGGGCGCCTACACCGCCGAGGTGGTGCGCGCCGGCTTGCTGTCGGTCGACACCGGCCAGTACGAAGCCGCCAAGTCCATCGGCATGCCGAGCCTGCAAGCGCTACGTAGGATCATTCTTCCGCAGGCGATGCGAGTGATCATCCCGCCTGTAGGCAACGAGTTCATCAGCATGGTGAAAATGACTAGCCTGGCCAGCGTGATCCAGTACTCGGAGCTGCTGCACAACGCGCAAAACATCTACTACGCCAACGCCCGGGTCATGGAGCTGCTGATTGTGGCCGGCATCTGGTACCTGGCGGTGGTGACTGTTCTTTCATTTGGTCAAAGCCGCCTCGAGCGTCGTTTTGCCCGCGGCGCCGGCAAGCGTTCGTAAGTTTGGGTTGAGGAGATTTGCCCCATGAGAAGCATCGTCAAGGCCGTCAACCTGAACAAGTATTACGACCAGTATCACGCGCTGCGCGACATCAATATCGAGGTCGAGCAAGGCGAAGTGATGTGCATCATCGGCCCGTCCGGCTCGGGTAAAAGCACCCTGCTGCGTTGCGTCAACCAACTGGAAAAAATCGACAAGGGCGGCCTGTGGGTCGACGGCGAACTGGTGGGTTACCGCGTCATCGGCAACAAGCTGCATGAGATGAATGAAGCGCAGATCGCCCGCCAGCGCCTGGCCACCGGCATGGTGTTCCAGCGCTTTAATTTGTTCCCGCACATGACCGTGCTGCAGAACATCATCGAAGGCCCGTGCCAAGTGCTCAAGCGCTCGCCCAAGGAAGCCATCGAGGATGCGTTGGAGTTGCTCGCTCGCGTCGGCCTGGCGGACAAACGCAATGCTTACCCGGTGGAATTGTCTGGCGGGCAGCAACAGCGCGTGGCAATTGCCCGTGCGTTGGCGATGCGCCCCAAGTTGATGTTGTTCGACGAGCCCACATCAGCCCTCGACCCGGAGCTGGTCGGCGAAGTGCTGTCGGTGATGCGCGATTTGGCCACCACCGGCATGACCATGATCGTGGTCACCCATGAATTGGGCTTCGCTCGCGAAGTGTCCAACCGCATGGTGTTTATGGATGCCGGCCAGATTGTGGAAGCCGGCAGCCCTGAAGAAATTCTAATAAGCCCACAAAACCCGCGTACCCAAAGCTTTATTTCTGCCGTTCGCACTTAACTAGAAAACTAACGAGAACGCCCCCATGAAAAAATTGTTTATCCCCATGTTGCTCGCAGGCCTGATGGCCTCCACTGTTGTTTTCGCGGCTTTGCCGGCGGCAATCAAGGACAAGGGTGAGATCAGCGCGGCCATCGTGCCGAACTATCCACCGATGGATTTCAAGGACCCCGCCACCAATAAGCTCACGGGTTTCGACTTCGACTTGGGCAACGCCCTGGCCGAGCGCCTGGGTGTGAAGATCAAGTGGCAGGAAACCGGCTTCGAGCAAATGCTCAGCGGCCTGACCACCAAGCGTGTGGACATTGTGCTGTCGGGCATGAGCGACACCGCCGAGCGCCAAAAGGCGGTGACTTTCATCGACTACTTCACCAGCGGCCCGCAGCTGTACACCCTGGCCAAGCGTGAAGACCTCAAGGAATTGACTGACCTGTGCGGTAAAAAAGTCGGCACCAGCCGCCGTACCACCTGGCCGTCGGAAATTGCCGCGTGGAGCAAGCAAAACTGCGAAGCGGCGGGTAAGCCGGCCATCGTGGTGATTGGCACTGAAGGCTCGGCGGATGCTCGCGCGCAGTTGCAGCAGAACCGCCTGGATGCGGCGATGCAGGGCAGCGAGACGATTCCTTATTTGATGGCGCTGGACAAGGGCAAGTACAAGCCGGTGGGCCTGGCAATTTCCAAGCAGTTCACCGGGCTGGGGATTGAGAAGAGCAACACCGAGTTGGTCACGGCGATCAGTGAAGCGTTGCAGGGCATGATTGATGATGGGACCTACGGCAAGATCCTGAAGAAGTGGGAGCTGGAGCAAGGCGCGGTCGAGAAGATCACCATCAACTCCGGCCAGTAAGTCGATCCAAGTGTGGGAGCTGGCTTGCCTGCGATGGCGGCGTCATCTTGCATAATCATTGCCTGAACCACCGCTATCGCAGGCAAGCCAGCTCCCACATTTGATGTGTGTTGTCTTTAGAAAATAACAAGGACACTTGCCCCCACCGTGGCCACCTACTCCCTGGTAATCCGCCGCCTGCTGGTCTGCTCGGTGACCATCGTGGTCAGCCGTGCCATGACCAGCCCGCTGTTGGCCTTGCTGCTCAGCACGCGCCTGGGCCTCAACCAGCAGGACATCGGCCTGCTGATGGGCATCGCCGTATTTATCGCGACACTGCTGGGCCTGTACGGCGGCTACATCATCGACCGCCTGGAAAAACGCAAGCTGCTGATCCTGGCCATGCTCTCGAGCGCCATCGGTTTTCTGTTGCTGACCTTTGCCAGCAACCTCTACCTCACCACCTTGACCCTGGTCATCACCGAAGCGGCGTCGGCGCTGTTCCTGATCGGCTCCAAAGCCATCATCAGCGAGAACCTGCCGGTGGGTGACCGTGCCAAGGTGTTTTCCCTGCGCTACACCCTGACCAATGTGGGCTACGCGACCGGCCCGATGGTCGGCGTGGTGATCGCCGGGCACCTGCCGCTGGCGCCCTTCCTGATCGCCAGCGCCATCGCCTTTGGCAGCGTGTTCCTGATGATCGGCATCCCACCCACCCAACGGGATGACAGCCACAAACCCTTGAGTTTCCTCAGCACCCTGCGCACGTTGCGCAGCGACCGCACGCTGATCCTATTCACCAGCGGCAGCCTGCTGAGCACCATTGTCCACGGGCGCTACACCCTGTATCTGTCGCAGTTTTTGCTGGTGGCCTACAAGCCCGCCGAGGCGTTGAAGATTCTGTCTGCGGTGCTGGCCTGCAACGCCATCACCGTGATCTTGATGCAGTACCAGATCGGGCGGTTTCTCAAGCGTGAGCAACTGCGTTACTGGATCGTGCTCGGCACCTTGCTGTTCATTGTCGGGCTGATCGGGTTCAGCCTGGCCGACAGCCTGGTCACCTGGTGCCTGGCGATGTTCGTATTCACCTTGGGCGAGATGATCATCTACCCCTCGGAGTTTCTGTTTATCGACACCATTGCTCCCGATGCCCTGCGCGGCAGTTATTACGGTGCGCAAAACCTGGCCGCGTTTGGCGGGGCAATGAGCCCGGTGATGTGTGGGTATTTGCTGATCAATGCGGCGCCAGCCAGCATGTTCTATGCATTGGGGGCGCTGACGGCGGTCGGTGGAACGCTGTGCTTCTTGAGCGGCCGAAGGGTTGCAGTTTCTTGCTGATATTTGCGCGGGATCCCGCTATTAATAGCGAAACTTCTCACGGACCCGAGCCCCATGAAATTCGACACGGCCTACAGCCTGAGTCTCGACGACAAGCTGTCGATCTACGACGTACGAGACCTGAATTTCGACGAAACCGCCGACTTCGATTCCGACAAGGACAGCTTCCTCTGCCCCAACGAGGCCTGCCGTGCGGCGTTCGATACGGGCAATACGCTGAGCACCTTCAACGCGAAGAACGTTAACTATCAGCGCACGCCCCATTTCAAGAACAAGACCAGCACCCAGCATATCGACGGCTGCCGTTACGCCAGCACCCACAAGACCGCGACCGGTGAAGGTGACGACGAGCGTGAAGACAACTTCCCCTCGGAATTTGTACTCACGCGCCGTCAATACGACCGTAAGGCCCCGCTTGCCGGGGCTGAGGGAAGTGCCCCACGCGAGCCAGCGAAAGCGCCTTCAAACCGTAGCTCTGCGCCCCACAGCACCCACGACACCACCCCGGACAAAACCAGCGTCTTCGCCCACCCGGTGGAATGCTATGTGTCGAATATCGACGACAAGGACAAGCTCAAGGCGATGCCGCTGAAGATTGGCGACCACACCGCGACCTACTGGACGTTTTTCAAGAAAATCGAATACCTGCAAGACAACAAGGGCCTGATCTACTGGGGCAAGATCAAGGCGATCAAGGACTACACCAGCAGCTTTCGCATCGACTTCGAGAAGAAGGTGTGGCTCGACAAAAAGCCCTATTCGGTCAACGTCTACCTGAGCAAAAAACTCATCGACACTTACCGCAAGCGCAAGGCTTTCCTGGAGCAGATCAAGGCGGCGGTGGACAGTGAGCGAGCGCTGTATTGCTTCTTCTACGGGGTGACGCCGGCGTTGAAACACGTACCGAGCACAAAAAACCCCGAACAGACGTTCGGGGTGTTCAGCGCGAACATCGAGAACCTGGATCACCTGATTATCCGGGAGGCGCCGGGGGTGGAGTAACGGCTGATTAAACATCCAGTTGATGAGCGGTCAAAACAACTGTACAAAAACACAGTATAGTTTGCCCTCCCCCGTCGAATCCTGGAGAAAACCATGTCCTCTCTGGCAATGAGCTCTTTTGTAGAACAGCAGATCGTCCTGCATCAATTCACCGCCAAGCACAGCGTGCAGGCCCGCGCGATGCTGGGCTGGAGCACCGAAGACCTGGCCCGGTTGGCGGGCGTGACGGCGCAAGCGGTTCAGCACTTCGAAAGCCAGGGCGACGTGGGCGATGAAACCCGCCTGGCATTGGCGTTCAGGCTGGAGGCTGAGGGGCTGGTGTTTTTTCCGGGCTTTGCGCCGGGGTGGGGAATGAGTGTGCGTCGGTTCGACCTTCCTTCAACCGAGCCCACTGCCCACAACAGCGCCCGACGCTCCCTTTGCGATGTACTGGGATGGCCGGTCAAAACCCAGGTTTGATTGCCACCTGGGCGGCCTGCTCATACCCATGGGCCACTGCCAACAAGGTAGGTTCAGCCCAGCGAGTGCCGAAAAAATAGGCACTGGTGGGTAAACCGTCCTCATCCGTCCCGGAAGGTACGGCGATCCCTGGGTAGCCGGCTGCCGCGACACCGAAGTAACTGTTTGTCTCGAAATCCGACACCATGACGTCCAGGTTTTCCGATTTGATCGGGTCATCTATGGCGCTGCGGAAATCCTGGATGAGCGCGTCCCACAGTGGCTGACGCTGCTCCGGCGTCAGGGTTGAGGCACTGATTTCCTTGAGTAGTGGTTGATGATCCTCGTTGGCGCCATCACGTTCATCGTTGAACCTGATGAGTTCGGTCAGTGATTTGACCGGTAGTCCCGAGCGATTGGCCAAGTAAGCATTGAGTTCTTCTTTCGCGTCCGAGAACAACAACTCGTCATAGCGTGAAGCATCGGCCAGGCGCATGTTGACGGGCACCAGTACCGCGCCTTGCTCGCGAAGCACCTCGAGTGTCCGACTGAATTGCGCACTGTTCACCACGGGCAGGGTTTCACCCTCTTTGGAAAACGTCGCAGGGTAACCGATACGCTTGCCCTTCAACGCACCTGGAACCAATAGCTTTGTGTAATCAATGCCTTGGGGCGCGCCCACACTCGCCGTGTCCTGGGGATCGCTGCCTGACATGGCATTGAGCATCAACGCAGCATCCATTACCGAGCGAGCCATCGGGCCTGGCGTGTCCTGGTGCTGGCTCGCGGGAATAATCCCATTGCGGTCCAGCAGGCCGACGCTGGGTTTGAGCCCCACCACACCATTGCGGGCAGCCGGCACAATGATCGAACCATTGGTTTCGGCCCCCACCGCCAAGGGCGCCAACCCTGCCGCGACTGCGGCGGCAGAGCCGGAACTGGAGCCTCCGACGTCGGCATCCGACTGATGCGGGTTACGGGTTTGCCCGCCCCGGCTGCTCCAGCCATCGGGGCCTCCACGAAACCCGGCCATTTCACTCATGTTGGTTTTACCCAGGATGACCGCGCCCTGCTTGATCAGGTAATCCACCAACGGGGCATTCTTGCCGGCACTTGCCCCCACAAGCCCAAACGCACCTGCACTGGTTTGCATGCCTGTGGTTTCGAGGGTGTCCTTGAGCAAAATGGGAATGCCATGCAGTGGCCCGCGTACTTTGCCGCTGGCTCGCTCGCGATCCAACTCGCGCGCAGCCTCAAGCGCTTCAGGGTTGAGCTCGATGACGGACCTCAGTTGAGGGTCCAGCCTGCGAATCCGCTCTTGCAGGAAACTGACCAGATCGACCGAGGTGAGCCCACCCGGCCGGGCCATTTGCCTGCCGAGTTCATTGACACTGAGGTATTCGGTACCGGGGGCGACTGGCTTGGAGGCCGCAGGTAAGTAGTCGCCGGCAATGGACTGCAGGGCCAACTGGGCAATCGAGCCCAGACCATACGCAATAGAGAACATAAGACCTCTTCAGGGAGTCAGAAACGACGAAGGACCCACATCGATCCATGCCCCAGTCTAAAAACCTCTCGCCCTCCCAGCATTGCGACGCACGTCGCTTACACCGTGGGATTAGTCAACACGTCGAGTAGCCCGGCCTGTACCGGTGTAAGGCGCCGAGCATTGCGGTACACCCGCACCAGAATCGGCAGTAAATCCTTGGAAGATCGCGCGCCATAGAACCACAGCGTTGAACCGTCCCCGAGCGGCTCGCCAAGCCTTGGGTAACCCGTCCAGCACGCCGCATGGAACGCAGCGCTTTGACTGTCGGACACCAGCGCATCCAAGCGGTATTGACTCATTAGCGTGTCGATTTCATTGCGGGTGTGCAGATCGAACCTCAGGGAGTCATCCGCTCGCTGTGCAGGCACCGGCACCAGTGTCAGCCCAGCCAGACGAAGGGTTTCCAGCGCCAGCGTAAAGAGCGCACGGTGCTCAATACGTTCGTGGTCATTGCCGTGCTCGTACCGTTCTGCAACCCCCACGCACAGCCCAGTCGTTCTCCGGTCTGCCGTGAAGGTGGTGTTGTTCTGCACCAAAGGCACCTCCACCATCACCGGCCCCGAAGGATCGATGCCGCTTAAGGCAATCAGCGACAGCGATGGGTCACGCACAGGTTTCACGGGCAGGGCAGGCGCGTCATACCCTGGAATCGGGATGCCGCCCGCGGGGCGTTTGTCGCAACCGGGGGCCGTCCCGAAAGCGATACCGCTCGGGGCGGGTGTATCGACGGAGGGAGTGGGTGGCACTGTCGCCAGACCTGCTATCTCCGCCGGCGAAGATGACGGTGGCGGCGCAGGTGAGCCCGGTCGACAAGGCACGCCCAGCAGCCAAATTTTCCTACACTTGATGTCCATGTGGACAGCCCTCCGGAAGATGACTTTCCGAAGGATCATCGCACCCTCATCCGAGGCCTGGAACTGCTTGGAAACACCCGGAAAACTCCTTTTTCCGACGCGTCTTCCGACTGCCAGCCCAGTCGTCAGCCAGCCAAGTGCTCTTGCGCACCTTGTGTTTCCACCTCCAGCCACCACGCATACCCACGCTCAGGCTGGTTCAAGCTGAATGCCTGCCCCATCGGCGGTGTGGTAATCGACACGTTGCGCTCCCAGGCCAGCGCCATGATCCGGTCAAACGGTTCGTGCCAGGCATGGAACGCCAGGTCGAAGGTACCGTTGTGAATCGGCAGCAGCCAGCGCCCCTTGAGGTCGATATGGGCTTGCAGGGTTTGCTCAGGTTGCATATGCACATGGGGCCAATCGACGTTGTAAGCACCTGTTTCCATCAGCGTCAGGTCAAAGGGGCCGTACTGTTCACCGATACGTTTAAAGCCGTCGAAGTAACCGGTATCGCCGCTGAAAAAGATCCGCCGCGCCCCGTCGATCATCACCCAGGAACACCACAGGGTCTGGTTGGCATCAAACAGCCCGCGCCCGGAAAAATGCTGCGCAGGTGTCGCGACAAACCGAATACCGTCCACCTCAGTGCCCTGCCACCAATCCAACTGGCGCACTTTGCTGGCCTCCACCCCCCACTTCACCAGCAGGTCACCGACACCCAACGGCGCAAGAAAACAGCGGGTTTTCTCGGCCAATTGAACGACAGCCTTGCGGTCAAGGTGGTCGTAATGGTTGTGGGAAAGAATCACCGCTTCCAACGGTGGCAGCGCTTCAAGACTGATGGGCGGCTGATGGAAGCGCTTGGGGCCCGCCCAACTGAACGGTGAGGCACGCTCGGCGAACACCGGGTCGGTGACCCAGAATTTACCGCGCATTTTCAGCAAAACCGTCGAATGCCCGAGGCGGAACACGCTGTGATCCGGGGCGGCCAGTAATTGCTCGCGGGTCAGCGATTGCACCGGGATCTGCCCCACCGGCCGTGTACTGCGTGGTTTGTTGAACAGCATGTTCCAGAAAATACGCAAGGTCTTGCCAAAGCCTCCGTGCTGCACAGGAGGCTCGTTGCTGAAATGCGCCTGATCGTGCCTGGGCGCTGCTGGCGAAGAATCGACACGGGACGAGATCGTGGCCATTACCGGGTGACTCCTACGGATCGCTTATAAGTTACACTGCACAGTGTAGTTTCAAGATTGCAACAAAATCCGGAGCAAGTAAACTGCCGAGTGTAATTTCCTTGAAGAGCCGAACGCCACCCATGACTGCCCCTCAACGCCTCACCGACCGCAAGCGCGAAGCCATCGTGGCAGCGGCCATTGCCGAGTTTCGCGCAAACGGTTTCGAGGTCACCAGCATGGACAAGATCGCCGCCACCGCCGGCGTTTCCAAGCGTACGGTGTACAACCACTTCCCCAGCAAGGAAGAACTGTTCGCCGAAATCCTCCACAAACTCTGGGCCAGCAGTGTTGCACAGCTCGACGTCAGCTACGCCAGCGACCGCCCGTTGCGCGAACAATTGCGGGGGTTGCTGGAAGCAAAGATGAAGATGATGTCGGACGTGAATTTCCTCGACCTCGCCAGGGTCGCTATCGCTGCCACCATCCATTCGCCGGAACGTGCGCAGGACATGGTCACCCGCCTGAGCCAACGCGAAGAAGGGTTTACCCAATGGGTGCGTGCCGCCCAGGAAGATGGCCGGCTCAACTGCAGTGACCCGGCCTTTGCCGCCCACCAGATCCAAAGCCTGCTCAAGGCGTTTGCCTTCTGGCCACAGATTACCCTTGGGCAACCGACCCTGGATGCGGCCAGCCAAGCCAGCGTAATCGAGTCGGCCATCGACCTGTTCCTGGCCGGCTACGAAGTCAAAGCACCGGGCCAGCCGTAAAAAGCCGTTGCACGAGCGACGTCCCAGGTCGTTTTTGACGCATTCGCCCTCTGTTTTGCGCAAATGGCCTGGAAGGACACTGATTATTCCCCCGCGAATAATTGACAATATTCGTGGGCATTCTCCGATCAGCGGTGAAGCCCACGAACATGTGTCGTCGTATCTGCAAAAAAGAGCTGACCCAGGAATTTATGGAAAACAGACAAGGCAAAGGACTTTCCTTTGCCAGGCGTATCTACAGGCCAAGGATTATCGGCACAGCCATGTGCTGTATCAGCGTGATAGCGGCCCTGTACCCGCTCGCGATGCCGGGTTGGCTCTGGGCGCTGTTATTGGTCAATGCTTTCGTCTGGCCACACGTGGCGTATCAATGGGCAACCCGCTCCAAATACCCCTATGACGCCGAGCAACGCAACCTGCTGTATGACGCACTGTTCAGTGGGTTCTGGGCGGCGACGCTGCAATTTACCCCGCTGACCACCGTGACCTTGCTGTCGATGGTCGCCATGAACAACGTCGCTGCCGGTGGTAAGCGCCTGCTGATACGTGGCGCACTGGCCCAAGTGCTCGGCGCCGCTATCGGCGCTGTGGTGTTCGGCCTGCACTTCAACCCGTCGGTCAGCCTGGTTGAGGTTTACGCCTGCCTGCCCATGCTCACGCTCTACCCCATGGCCATCGGCATGGTCTGCTATCAACTGGCGATCAAACTGTCGGAACACAAGCGAGCCCTCAGCGCCCTGAGCCGTATCGACAGCCTCACCGGCCTGCTCAATCACGGTTCGTGGAAAGACCTGCTGCACCTCAAGTTCCACAAGTGCCAGCAACAGCAAAGCCATGCCACCATCGCCTTGATCGATATCGATCACTTCAAGCGAATCAATGACACCCACGGGCATATCGTCGGCGACGCGGTACTGCGGCAACTGAGCCTGGAGTTGCGGCGCAACCTGCGGGAAAACGACCTGGCCGGGCGTTACGGAGGCGATGAATTCTGTGTGATTCTTCCACAAATGCCGCTGGAACAAGCCGCCCAGGTCATGGAGCGCATGCGTGAAACCTTCAGCAATTACCGCAACCCGCAGATCCCGGAACTGCGCGTGAGCCTGAGCATCGGCCTGGCGGGGTTCCAGCCGTCCTTTACCAATGCCGCCATGTGGCTCAATGCGGCGGACCGGGCGCTGTATGCCGCCAAAGACACCGGGCGCAACCGGGTCAGCGTAAGTGACGACAAGGTCGCCTATTCCGCTTGACGTTGTCCGATAACTGCTCGTCTGAATAGTGCGTCCTGCACCCCAGGCAGCAGCATAATGCCACCATTGGTCGCCTGCCCAAAAAAGGTCCTGCCCCTGGGGCGAACTTCCCGTCAGGCTGATCACTCTGAACCCGTTGTTCCACCCCGTTCTGTCGGCACAAGGAAGCTGACAATGAGCAAGTCAACCGTATGGCGTATGCCTTACGGGGGCAGGCGCATACCCAAGGAAACTCCAGCAGTCGCTTGCCCGAGCACCCGACCATGTTATTCAACACCCATAAACAAACCATCAACACCCTGCAACACACCGTCGCCCAACAGGCCAGCCTGCTGGATGCCATCGAGCGCGCCATGGCGGTGATCGAATTCGACCTGCACGGCAATGTGCTACGCGCCAATGCCAACTTCCTGCAGACCATGAACTACCGCGCCGAGCAGGTGGAGGGCCAGTCCCACCGCATGTTCTGCACCCCGGCGTTCGCTCGCAGCGCCGAGTACAACCAGTTGTGGTCGAACCTGCGCAATGGCCAGTTCCAATCCGGCACCTTTGAACGAGTGGCCGGCAATGGCCAATCGGTGTGGCTGGAAGCCAGCTACAACCCGGTGCGAAATGACGCCGGCCAGGTGATAAAAGTGGTGAAGTACGCGATGGACGTCACCCCACGCCTGCAGGCGGAAAGTGAAGCCAATGCCAAACTGGAGGCCATCGGGCGTGCCATGGCGGTGATCGAATTCAACCTCGACGGCACCATCATCACGGCCAACGCAAACTTTCTGCAGCGCATGGGTTACACCTTGGCGCAGATCCAGGGCCAGCATCACCGCCTGTTCTGCACTGCGGAACTGGCCGGCAGTTCGGCCTACAGCGACTTCTGGCGACGCCTGAACCAGGGCGAATTGTTCAGCGGCCAGTTCGAGCGGGTCGATAAAAACGGCCGGACCGTATGGCTTGAAGCCAACTACAACCCGGTGTACGACGCCAGTGGGCGCCTGTGCAAAGTGGTGAAATTCGCCTCGGATATCACCGCCACGGTGCAACAACATGCGGCCGACGCCGCCAGCGCCGCCCAGGCGTACCACATCTCCCTGAACACGCGGGACATCGCCGAAAAAGGTGCCGAGGTGATCCAGCAAACAGCCAGCGGCATGCGCGACATTGCCGCGGACATCGATGGCTCCTCGCAACTGATCGCCAAGCTGGGTGAGCGTTCGCAGCAAATCACCGCCATCGTCAACACCATTCGGGGCATCGCCGACCAGACCAACCTGCTGGCACTCAACGCCGCCATTGAAGCGGCGCGGGCAGGCGAACAAGGTCGCGGGTTTGCCGTGGTGGCTGATGAAGTCCGGCAACTGGCAGCACGTACCAGCGGCTCCACGACGGAAATTTCCAGCATGATCGCAATGATCCAGGACGAAACCCGCCAGGCCATCCACAGCATGGACGGCACCCGCGACCGCGCCGCGCAAGGTCTCGACCTGGCCGATCGCGCCGGTACGGTGATCCTGCAGATCCGCGCAGGTACCAGCGAGGCTGTGCAGGCGGTGAGTGCGTTTGCCAATGAACGTGGGGCCAACTGACCCGATCTTCATGCGGGCAGCCGGGGGCTCGGTCTATAGTGCACAACTGTCTATTTGTTGAGCACCCGAGCCCGCCATGACCTCAGAAAAGCCCGAAGCCGCCCCCGTCGACCACCTGCGCTTCCACCGCCGCCACGCCCATTTGGCGCCGACCTTCGGTAACGACACCTTTGCCCTCAAGGCCGAAGCCTTCGCACGCTTCTTCGGTACGCCCACGTTCCTCGGTGCGCAAACCGCCATTGTGGTGCTGTGGGTGGTACTGAACATCACCGGCATCACGCATTTCGACGTGTACCCGTTCATCCTGCTCAACCTGGCCTTCAGCCTGCAATCGGCCTATGCCGCGCCCTTGATCCTGCTGGCCCAGACGCGCCAGGCCGCTCGCGACAAAGCCCAGTCCGACGCCGACGCGCAGCACCGCGAAGCGCTGGCCGTTGCCAACACAGAACGCCAGGCCCAGGCCGCGCAGACCACCAAGCAGTTGCTGGAACTGCTGGAACAGAACACCCGGCTCACGGAAATGACCAAACAGCTGACAGAACATATCGAAAGCCTGACGTGCGAAATGCATGAGCACTTTGTGCGAAAAACCTAAGGCAAGCGCACATGCCCACTCAGCTCATCAAACAGTGTCACCACCGAGCGCAACGCCCGGCAGTCAGGGCGCGTAAGCAACCACAGCGCCGTATCGTGCCCCGCCAACGCGGGGCCCAGCGGTTGCAGGCCGTCGTCGACTAGAAAGTCGGGCAACGCCGCCACGCCCAACCCCGCCCGTACCAACTCGGTGACCGACTGCATACTGTTGCAGCGATAACTCAAGCGCACGCCGGGCAGGTGCTCGCGGCGCCAGGCCACTGTGGGATGATCGGGCAGGAAATCATCCGGGGCGATCCAAGGCAGGTCCGCCCACTCCCGGCCCGCGTATTGGCTTGCCAACCCTGGGCTGGCGCACACCCGATAGGCCACGCCGCCCAAACGGCGGCCAACCAGATGCTCCGGCGGCGCGCGGGTGAGGCGCAAGGCAATATCCGCATCGCGGCGGCTGAGGTTGGCGAAATCATTCGACGTGCTCAGCTCCAAGGTCAGCGCCGGGTACTGCGGCATGAACTGCGCCAGGGCCGGCAACAGCAAACCTTGCAGCACCGAGTCGGTACAGGTCAGGCGCACCGTGCCGCTGATCACCTCACCGCCCTGCTCCACACCGACGCGCGCCGCTTGCAGCGCTTGTTCGGCACATTCCGCCTGCTGCGCCAGGTGGCTCGCCAGGCTCGTGGGCAGGTAACCGGCGCGGCTTTTTTCAAACAGCGTCTGGCCCAACGCCGCCTCCAGGCGCCGCACCGCACGAAACACCGTGGACACATCCACACGCAATAACGTCGCCGCCCGCGCCAGGGTACCGCCGCGCACCAGGGCGAGGATCAGCGACAGGTCAGGGTAGTCAATGGAATAGTGCGTGGCTGCATTGAGCATGTGGGCAAACGCCAATTTTGATTGCGTGAACGCCAATCTATAGTGCGCCCCAGGACACCACAAGCCACGGGATGTACACCATGAACGCCACGCCCTTGCACCTCGCCCTGATCGGCGATTACAACCCTGATGTTGTCGCTCACCAGGCGATTCCCCTGGCGCTGCAACAGGCGGCCGACACGCTGGGCCTGACCCTCCATACCCAATGGCTCGACACGGATGCGATGCCAGAACCCCTCCACGACTTCGACGGTTTCTGGTGCGTCCCCGGCAGCCCCTACCGCGACACGGATGGCGCACTGCGGGCGATCCGTTTTGCCCGCGAACAGCGGCGACCGTTCCTCGGCACCTGCGGCGGTTTTCAACATGCCGTACTGGAATACGCGCGCAATGTGCTCGGTTGGAAGGACGCCGAGCACGGCGAACTCGCCCCACAGGCCAAGCGCGCGGTGATCGCGCCGTTGAGCTGTACCCTGGTGGAAGCCACCGACAACGTGCGTCTGGTGCCCTACACTCGCATCGCCGACGCCTACGGCACCCTTGATCTGCTGGAAGGTTATCGCTGCCGCTACGGCGTGAACCCTGAGTTCGTCGATGCCCTGCTCGAAGGCGACCTGATCCCCAGCGGCCATGATTCGGCTGGCGACCTGCGCGCGGTGGAACTGCTCGATCATCCGTTCTTCGTGGCCACGTTGTTCCAGCCCGAACGCAGCGCGCTGAAAGGCGTCACCCCGCCCTTGGCGATTGCCCTGCTCAACGCCTGCCAGGCGGTGTCGGCATGATCGCCCGTACGCCCAACCCGCCCTATTACGCGGTGATTTTCAGCTCACTGCGCACCGAGGGCGACCAAGGTTACGGCCAGGCGGCCGGCCGCATGCTCGAACTGGCGCGCGAACAACCGGGGTTTCTCGGCGTGGAATCGGCGCGGGAAGACGGCCTGGGGATCACCGTATCGTACTGGGAGAGTGAGGCGGCGATCCTGGCCTGGAAGCAGCAGGCCGAGCACCAGGCGGTGCGCGAACAGGGGCGCGCCACGTGGTATTCGGCCTTTCAGACCCGGGTATGCAAAGTCGAGCGGGCCTACGCCTTCCAGAATTGAAAGACAGGCCCCTCGTGGGCCTAACTGACCAGGCTGCGTAACGCAGTGATCTGCGGGATTTCGACCCGGCGCATATACACCCGCAGCGGCTCGGTGATGTTGATGCGGTCGTCGATGTTCTGGTCCAGCAGCAACTGGATGCGTTCGCGGGACAGGGTCATGGTCTGCTCCGGGGCCGGCAGCCAGACGAATTCGGCGGTGGGGATGATGCCGTCATCGGCCACGTCCATGCCGAAGGCGTCTTCGCTGAAACGTACGATGTACTGGCCCGTCTTGCGGTTGAGGCCAACAAACCCGTGGAGTTGGTCGGCGGCCTGGCAGATAAGCTCGGAGGTGATGCGCATGGTAAACCTCACTGAAAAGTCCCACAGGGACTGGAAAGATGGTTTACACGCGTGGCGAAAGTACTGCCCTCTGACGGGGCAGCTTCGCGCAAGAGTACTGCAATGCATCCCCTAAAAACCCGAAAAACTTTGGCCGTGCGCACGTTAATGTCGGTTTGGTGATAGCGCCTTTCGCAATCACTTGTTAAAAAGGAGGCCTTCTCAAAGCTACCTCCACGAAAGGACTTCGCATATGCCTGTCACGTTTACCAAGAGCGCCCTGCTGCTCGCCCTGATGCTCGGCCTCGGCCAGGCACATGCGCAAGACCCGATCAGCCCGGCTGAATTGGCGACTAACGAAGGCATCCCCTACCCTGCCGTGATCGCCCACCGTGGCGCCTCCTATGACGCCCCCGAGTCCACCGCCGCCGCCTACAAGGTCGCCCGCGACCTGGGTGCCGATTACCTGGAAATGGACCTGCAGCGCAGCAAGGACGGCGTGCTGTTCGCCCTGCACGACAACAACCTGCAGCGCACCACCGACGTGGCCACCAAGTTCCCCGACCGCAAGGACGCCCCGGCCAACGAGTTCACGTGGAAAGAACTGCAAACCCTCGACGCCGGCAGCTGGTTCAACGCCGCCTACCCGGACCGTGCACGCCCAGGTTTCGTCGGCCTGAAAATCCAGAGCCTGGACGACATCATCAAGATCGCCGAAGGCAACCCGCAGCACAAACCGGGCCTGTACATCGAGACCAAAGAACCCAAGCAATTCCCAGGCATCGAAGCCGACCTGAAGAACAAGCTGCTGGACAAAGGCTGGCTGAGTTCGGCCGGTTCCAAGCTGGGCAAGAGCAACACCGGCGTCGGCCAGGGCAAGGGCCGCGTGGTGCTGCAAACTTTTGAAGTGGCAAGCCTCAAAGCGCTGCAGAACGAAATGCCCAACACCCCGAAAATCCTGCTGTTGTGGGTGGGTGAAGGCAGCATCGAGCCGAAAAACAAGCAGACCTTCGCGGAGTCCGGCGAAACCACCAAGGCCGCGTATTACGCCAAGCAAGAGCCGAAGGATGCTGCCGAGTTCGAAAAATGGGTCGACGAAGCCAAGAGCCTCGGCGCCATCGGCACCGGCCCTTCGGCTGAGCTGACCGCCCATGGCGACCAGAGCTACACCGACCTGGTGAAACCCGAAATGAACAAGCTGACCCACGACAAAGGCCTGCTGGTGCACGTGTATACCGTCGATGAGCCGGTGGACTTCGACAAGGTGATGAAAGCCGGCGTCGACGGCATCTTCACCAACCGCGCCGCCGAACTGCTGAAGTTCTACAAGCGCTGGCCGTCGTCCAGCGTGCAGGATCTGTTGAACGACTATAAGTACTGAGTCAACGGCCTGATCCTCGGGGCGCTGGGACGCATAGAGGCCAGTCGCTAACTGTTTCATCCGAGTCTCGCTTTTACAGGAGGCTCAAGCCTGAAAGCCTGAGTGTTAATCGGATTGAACAAACGGCGTAACGGCTTGAACTAATTAAGGATGAATTAAGTTGCACTGGCTAACCTGATCCCACTTAAACAGCTCACCGAAGAAGGACACACCATGAAAACCCTGACTACGTTGTTCGCCGCTACCGCCCTGACCCTGACCGCCGGCCTGGCCCAGGCTGATGTTCGCCCGGACCACATCGAAGGCCTGCTCAAGTCCGGCGCAGTGATGCCTTTCGAGAAACTCAACGCGGCCGCTGTGGCCAAACACGCCGGTGCCACCATCAATGACACCGAGCTGGACCACAACAAAAGCGGCGTACTGGTCTACGAAGTTGACCTGACCGACACCACCGGCAAGAAGTTTGAAGTGAAACTCGACGCCAAGACCGGCGCCGTGCTGGAAGACAAACTCGATACTTGAGTGATCGCCTCACATAAAAACCGCGCTACCTTTGGGTAGCGCGGTTTTTTTATGCCTGCGGGTAGGAAAACCCTCCCTCTAACGAATGAAATAACACCTACAGCGCACAAGGTCGCTAAAATCCCACTCATTGGCCGGGGCATAACGCTCACCACCTTACGGATCGAGAGTGCTGCATGGGGCAAAAAGCCGCCGACATCGCCACCATTGGCAGAATCAGTGCCGTCCCCGCGATGCTCAAAGTCATCAGCGATATGACCGGCCTGCGCTTTGCCGCCGTCGCGCGGGTAACCGACGACACCTGGACCGCCTGCGCCGTGCTCGACCAACTGGACTTCGGCCTTGGGGTGGGCGGTGAGCTGGACCTGGCCACCACGATCTGCCACGAGATTCGCGGCTCCCACGTGTCCGTGGTGATCGACAAAGCCAGCGAAGATCCGGTCTACCGCGACCACCACACCCCGCGGCTCTACCAGTTTGAAAGCTATATTTCGGTGCCGGTGTTCCGCACCGACGGCAGATTCTTCGGCACCATCTGCGCCCTGGACCCCAACCCCGCCCATCTGCGCAGCAGCAGTATCCAGAGCACCATGGAGTCGTTCGCCCGGGTGCTGTCCTTGCAAATCGAAGCCGAAGAAGCCGCGCATTACACGCAAGCGCAATTGCAGGAAGAACGCGGCACCGCCGAATTGCGCGAGCAATTCATTGCAGTGCTCGGCCACGACCTGCGCAACCCGCTGTTCGCGATCAACTTCGCTGCGGAACGGCTGCTGCGCAAATTCCCCGACCCGGCCACCGACACCCTCGTACGCCATATCCTCACCAGCGGTCGCCGCGCCGCGCAGTTGGTCGAAGACCTGCTGGACTTTGCCCGTGGCCGCCTGGGTAGCGGTATCCCGCTGAACATCGGCGATTGCCAGGGTTTGCAGGAGGCATTGCAGCATGTGGTCTCGGAAGTGCAGAGCGTGCACCCGCAACGGCTGATCCAGGCGGATATCGGCGACCTGCAGGGCGTGAGCGGCGACCGCGATCGCCTGGCGCAGTTGCTCTCCAACCTGGTGGCCAATGCCATCCATCATGGTCATCACGATGGACCGGTGGAGGTCACGGCAAAAATCGAACAGGGTCGTTTCAACCTGAGCGTGAAAAACCCCGGACAGATTGACGCCCAAGCCTTGCCCCGGTTGTTCGAGCCCTACTCGCGCCCCGCCAAGGACACCCCCCAGGCCGGTCTGGGACTGGGGTTGTACATCGTCAAGCAGATTGCCGACGCCCATGGCGGTGAATTGAGCGTCTCCACCACCGCTGAGCACGGCACCGTGTTCACGTTCAGCCTGCCAACCGCCTGATCAAGCGCCTAGGCGCGCCGTCACCTCGTTCAACTCGCTCGACAACCCGCGCAGGTTGTGGCTCGCCGCTTCGGTGCGCTTGACGTTGTCGAGGTTGGCCGTCGCCACCGTGGTGATCTGCGTGATATTGCGCGAGATGTCCTCGGCCACCGACGTCTGCTCCTCGGCCGCCGTGGCAATCTGGCGATTCATGTCACGGATGGCCTCGACGGCCTGGGTGATGTGCGCGAGCATGGCGCCGGCCTGGGTGACCTTCTCCACACTGTCATCGCTGCACGACTGACCGCTCACAATCGCTTCGGCCGCATCCACCGCGCCGGTCTGCACCGCCTCGATAATCCCGTTGATCTCGATGATCGACGCCGCCGTACGTTGCGCCAGGCTGCGCACTTCATCGGCCACCACCGCAAAACCGCGGCCGGCTTCGCCTGCGCGCGCGGCCTCGATGGCGGCGTTCAGTGCCAGCAAATTGGTCTGCTCGGCGATGCCACGAATCACTTCCAGCACCTTGCCGATGCGCACGCTATCGGTTTCCAGACGACGGATGATGGTGCCGGTGCTGAGGATCTCGTTGCGCATCTGACCGATGGTCGCGATGGTGACCTTCATCACTTCGCCGCCTTCACGGGCCGAGTGGTCCGCCTCGTCGGCCGCACGGGAAGCACTGGCGGCGTGGCGCGCGACTTCCTGGGCGGTGGCTGACATTTCGGTCATGGCCGTGGCCACTTGGTCGGTGCGGTTGAATTGATCGCTGGTGCCGGTCGCCATCTGCCCGGCGATGGCATTCAGTTCGCCGCTGGCGCCGACCAGGTCGGTGGCGCTGCGCTGCAAGCGGCTGAAGGTTTCGGCGAGGAAGTCGCGCAAGGTATTCGCGGCAGCGGCCAGGTGGCCCAGCTCATCCTGGCGCCGGCTGGCCACGCGCTCAGCGAAGCGACCGTGGCTCAGTTGCGTCACATAGTCGATCAGGCTACGGATCGGCAGGATCAAATTGCGGTTGATCAGCCACAGGCTGAACAGGCCGATCAACACACCGGACAGCAACATGATCGCCAGGCCCACCAGCACGGTGCGCTCGGCGTAGGCACTGATGGCCTTGGATTGCTGGCTGCCTTGTTCGCGCAGGTCACTGACCAGCGCGCTCATCTGCTCACTCGCGGCGCGATCCACACCCTTGACTGCGGTGTCGCCGACGGTTGCATCGCCACCCGCCGCCACGTAGGCATCGCGGCCCTTCTGGTAGGCCACACCCAGTTGCTGGTGTGCCTGGCGCAGGGTTTCGATGCGCTGGTTCAGGGCCGGGTCGCGGGTGGTCTGGGTGACCAGACGCGCGAGGATGCCTTGCACATCGCGTTGGCGGTCCTGGAACTGACCCCAGTATTTCTCCATGTCCTGCGGCTGCTTGCCGCGCAGCAACACGTTTTTCCATTCCTGCACCTGCACCTTGAATTGCAGGTTGGCCTCGTCGATCAATTGTGAGGTCAGCAATGGCCCATCGATCAAACTGCGGTAACTCTGCACCCCGTTGGACAGGAAATTGAAACACGCCAGGGCGATCAATAGCATCGCCAACAGGCTGCCACCGAGCAGCGAAAGGATTTGTGCTCTCAAGGAGGTTCGCAAAACATTCATCGGGGAAAAGCCTCGATACAAGGAAGTGGTGCATGCACGCCGTTAACTTCCCTGTCATCAAAAGCACCGCCGGTCCACAGCGGTTGCAAATGCTTTGGATCGGCCGTGCTAGAGGCTTCTTGAACGGTTCCTGACAAGAGGTCAAATAAATGTCACCGCAACGAAATAAATCGCAAGCCGTCACAAAACTGTCAAATTCCCTTGCAATGATTCGCTACGCGCCCTGTGAAACGTCCTACAGGCCTTTTCTCTGCGAGCCCTCATGAACCACAGCATCGACCACAGCCACCAGGACTCCGACCTGTTTGGCTTGCTTTACGGTTTCCGTTTCCGCCCCGGTGAAAAGGGTGAGCAAATCGATTCGGCCACGGCGCTCCAGGCGCTGCAACAACCGGCCGACCCGGATGAGTTTTTGTGGCTGCACCTGAACCTCGCCCACGCGGCGTGCGAGCGTTGGATGCAGGCACACCTGGATTTGCCGGAAGAATTTTTCGAAGCCCTGCATGAAGGTTCACGCTCCACGCGTATCGAACACGTCGACTCGGCCTTGTTGGCGGTGGTCAACGACGTGGTGTTCAATTTCAGCAGCATGGTGTCGTCGGATATTTCTACGCTGTGGGTTTGCGCCCGCAGCCGCCTGCTGATCAGCGCGCGCCTGCAACCGCTGCACTCGGTGGACAAGTTGCGCTCGTCGGTGAAAGCTGGTGAAAGCTTTCGCTCGCCGCTGGCCTTGCTGGTGCACCTGCTGCGCGACCAGGGTGAAGTGCTGACGCAGATCGTGCGCAAGACCAGCATCAGCGTCGACCATATCGAAGACCAGTTGCTGTCTTCGCGCCTGTCCACCAACCGCGCGGAGCTTGGTGCCGCGCGCCGGGTGCTGGTGCGCCTGCAACGCCTGCTGGCGCTGGAACCGGGCTCGCTGCTGCGCCTGCTCAACCGGCCGCCGCAGTGGCTGCAGAAGGAAGACGTGAAGGAATTGCGTAAATCCACCGAGGAGTTTGCGCTGATCATCAACGACCTGATGGCCTTGGGTGAGCGGATCAAGCTGTTGCAGGAAGAGATCGCCGCCAACCTCAACGAGCAAAGCAACCGCACGCTGTTCACCCTCACCGTGGTGACGGTGTTGGCATTGCCGATCAATATAATCGCCGGTTTTTTCGGCATGAACGTGGGCGGTGTGCCACTTTCGCAGGACCCTGAAGGCTTTTGGATATTGGTGGCGTTGGTGGCGACCTTTACCTTGATTGCCGGGCGATGGGCCTTCAGGAAGCGCAAAGACTACTGAACTGGAACGCAGTTGACATGTGAGAGGGGGCTTGCCCCCGATAGCGGTGGATCAGGCAGTTTGTCTTTAGCTGACCTACTGCAATCGGGGGCAAGCCCCCTCCCACATAGGTTCTGCGGCGTATACAGGATCAGCGGCTATCCCAATTCCATCAAACACTGACCTATGGCAGCATCTCTGTAACATTCTGCAATGACTATGAACGACATCCTCACAACACTGGATGCTCCGGCATGGCCACCCCTTCCCTGACTGCCTCCACCCACACCTCAGTTGCAGACCCCAAACCCAGGCTGGACAAGAAACCCAGCCTGGTGACGGTGATCATCTTCTTCGCCGTGCTCGCCATGGGGCTGTTGTTCACCGCCTACAGCCTGATGCATGACATGCATGAAATGGGCGCCCAACTCACCACGTGGACGCCGTTCTTGCTGCTCGGCGTGGCGCTGTTGATCGCCTTGGGTTTCGAGTTCGTCAACGGCTTCCACGACACCGCCAACGCCGTGGCGACGGTGATCTACACCAACTCGCTGCCGCCGCATTTCGCGGTGGTGTGGTCGGGATTTTTCAACTTCCTCGGCGTGCTGCTGTCGAGCGGCGCGGTGGCGTTCGGGATCATTGCGCTGCTGCCGGTCGAGCTGATTTTGCAGGTGGGTTCGTCGGCCGGTTTCGCGATGATCTTCGCCCTGTTGATCGCCGCGATCCTGTGGAACCTCGGCACCTGGTGGCTGGGTTTGCCGGCGTCGTCGTCCCACACCCTGATCGGCTCGATCATCGGCGTGGGCGTGGCGAATGCCTTGATGCACGGGCGTGACGGCACCAGCGGCGTGGACTGGAGCCAGGCGATCAAGATCGGCTACGCCTTGCTGCTGTCGCCACTGATCGGCTTCGCGTTTGCGGCCATGCTGTTGCTGGCCCTGCGCGCCTTCGTCAAAAACCGTGCGCTGTACAAGGCGCCGAAAGGCGACACCCCGCCACCGTGGTGGATACGCGGCATGCTGATCGCCACCTGCACCGGCGTGTCCTTCGCCCATGGCTCCAACGATGGGCAAAAAGGCATGGGCCTGATCATGCTGATCCTGGTCGGCACCCTGCCGATGGCCTACGCGCTGAACCGCACCATGCCGGCCGAGCAGTCGTTGCAGTTCGCGGCTGTGGCCGAAGTCACCCAGGTCGCCCTGGTGAAAAGCGCACCGCAACCGCTGAGCGGCGATCCGCGCACGATTCTCTCGACCTACGTACGCACCAAGGAAGCCACTGCAGAACTGGTGCCGGCCCTCGCGGCCCTGGCCGGGCAGATCGGTGAGGAAGTCAAAGGCTACGGCTCCCTGGCCAAAGTGCCTGCCGAAGCCGTCGGCAACGTGCGGAACGACATGTACCTGAGCAGCGAAACCATTCGCCTGATGGACAAGGGCAAGGTCGGCAATTTCGATGCCGATACCCAAGGCAAGCTGCAACTGTTCAAGCAACAGATCGACAATTCCACGCGCTTCATTCCGCTGTGGGTCAAGATCGCCGTGGCAATCGCCCTGGGCCTCGGCACCATGGTGGGCTGGAAGCGCATCGTGGTGACCGTGGGTGAAAAGATCGGCAAGACCCACCTGACTTACGCCCAAGGCGCCTCGGCTGAAATGGTGGCAATGCTGACCATCGGCGCGGCGGATATGTATGGGTTGCCGGTATCGACGACGCATGTGTTGTCGTCGGGCGTCGCGGGGACGATGGTGGCTAATGGCGGTGGGTTGCAGATGCGTACGATCCGTAACCTGGCGATGGCGTGGGTACTCACGTTGCCGGCGGCGATCCTGCTTTCCGGCAGCCTTTACTGGCTGTTCACCCAACTCTTCTGACACAAAACCAAAGCAAAAGTGAACAGAGAACCAAATGTGGGAGGGGGCAAGCCCCCTCCCACAGTTTTATCCAGCGAACAGTCCAGCCATCATCTTCAGGCGCTTTTTGTAGATCCGCCGCGCTTCCAACGCCTCCTCCAGTGTCACCGCCACAAACCCCGCCCGCTGGTTCGGCTGCATCTGCCCAATCAAGTCCAGGTCGGCGCTGATCACGGTGCCAATCATCGCGTAGCCACCGCCCGACACCGCGTCCCGGTGCAACACAATCGGCTCCAGCCCGGCCGGTACCTGGATCGAGCCGATCGGGTAGCAACTGTCGACGATATTCGACGGATCCGATCCCGCGCCAAACGGCTGCTCCCGTGGCTGGAAGCTCAGCGCACTGCCGCCTTTGAAGCGATAGCCGATGCGGTCGGCTTCGGAACCCACGGTCCAGGGCTCGGCAAAGAAGCTGCTTTTGGCCGCAGCGGTCAGGCGCTCGTAATACAGGCCAGGCACCACACGCAGGGTCACATCGCCACCCACCGACCGGCGCAACGCCATCGGCAGGCTGTTGCCCGCACGGCCCGTGCCGCTGGGTTCGCCGATAGGCAATTCATCGCCTGCCTGCAAGCGTCGACCGTGAAACCCGCCGAGTGCGCCAAGGGTATAGGTGGAGCGACTGCCGAGCACCAGCGGCACGTCAATGCCACCCGCCACCGCGAGGTAGGTGCGCGCGCCGGCCTTGGGAAACTCAAAGCGCAAGACCTGCCCGGCGCGCACCTGGAATGCAGTGTCCTGATGCACGACTTCACCGTCCAGGCGCGGCGACATCAAGGCGCCGCTGAGTGCCACCAGCGCGTCCTGCTGAAACTCAAGCTCGGGGCCGATCAGCGTGCATTCCAAGCCCGCCGCGCCCACCGGGTTGCCCACCAGGTGGTTGGCCGCACTCAGTGCGTACTGGTCCAGTGCGCCCGACGGCGGGATGCCCAAATGGTAATAACCTTCGCGGCCAAGGTCCTGCACGGAGGTGGCGAGGCCGGGTTTGAGGACCTTGATCATGCCAGCGCCTCCTGCAGGGTTTTCGGATAGCCGATGGGGTCGGCGAGAAAGGCGTCGAGGGAAAACTCCACCGGACGGATGCGCAAGTCGAAGCGTCCTGCGTCCACCTCGGCGACGGCAAGATCGTAAGCGTCGCGGTCCATGGGTTTGAACTGCACGATGTCACCGGGGCGGAAGAACACCATGTGTTCCTTGAGGTACGCCAATTGCTGCGCCGGGTCGTAGATGGGCGCCGGGGTCACACCGAACATCTGGTAACCGCCGGCACCGCGCACCGAGTAGATGCAACCAAAACAGCCGCCATGGCCGAGGGTCAGCTTCGGTGTATCGGTGCGCGGCCGCAGGTACTTGGGCACCTGCAATTGGCGCTCGCGCTCGACCATCTGGAACATGAACGGCAAGCCCGCGACAAACCCGACCATCGACACAAACCACGGCGCGCCGCTGTGGGCGGCGATAAACGCATCGACATCGGCCAGGCCATTGATGCGCGCGGCGTACTCCAGGTCGGTGCCGCTGGGGTCTTGATGGCGGTCGCGAAAACGCATGAGCGTTTCATGGGTCCAGGGGTCGTTGTAGAGCACCGGGATTTCGATGATGCGCGTGTGCAAGGTGCGCTCGGCCACAGCCTGGGCTTCGGCAGTCTGCACCGCATCGAGCAACACATGGGGGGCGATGCGGTCGGGGTCGAAGCGAATCTGGAACGACGCATTGGCCAGGCACACATCCAGCACGCCTTCGAGCGCCAGGCGTTCCACGGCGCGTGTCACCGCCATGCCTTTGAAAAAGGCTTCCAGGGACATGCTGTCACTGACCTCGGCAAACAGGTGTTCATCACCGCCGAAGCTGTAGCGGATGGGGGACATTTCAGCCATGTCTGTTCCTCTTGGAATCATTGTAGAAAGGCAGGCGAAAAAAAATGTTCAGGGCGTTTCTTGTTGTAGTGACTGGGCTTACTGTGGTGAACACCCTTGTTGTGGTGAGCGGGCTTGCTGTGGTGAACACGCTTGTTGTGGTGAGCGGGCTTGCTGTGGTGAGCGGGCTTGCCCCGCGCTGGGCTGCGAAGCGGCCCCTAAACCCGACGCCGCGTGTAGCCTGACACTACGCGGTGGTCGTACTGGGGCGGCTTCGCCACCCAGCGCGGGGCAAGCCCGCTCACTACAGAAGCGTATTTGTCACTGTGATTCCTGCTTGATCCAGGGCTTCGCGGGTGGCTTCTACCAACTCAAGCGCGCCGGGCGTGTCGCTGTGCAGGCAGATGGAATCGAATTCGATAAACACGTCTTCGCCTTCTACGGTGCGCACCAGACCGGTCTGGCACGCACGCAAGACTCGCGCCGCGACCGTTGCCGGATCCAGCGCCCGGACCTGGCGGGTAAACACGATGGAGCCGCTGAGATCGTACTCACGGTCAGCATAAAACTCGCGCACCACCGGTTGCCCCAGTTCCGTGGCGACCCGCCAGATCACCGAATTGGGCATGCAGTAGAGCAACAGCGTCGGCTCGAGGATTTGCAGGTTCTGCACCAGCAACCGCGCCGCTTCTTCATCGCGGGCGAGGTGCATATACAGCGCGCCATGGGGTTTGATGTGTTGCAAGGTCATGCCCTGGGCCCGTGCGATTTCACGCAGGGCGCCGAGCTGGTAGAGCATGTCGTCGACCAATTCCTGGGCCGGCGCGTTGATGTGGCGACGGCCAAAGCCGACCAGGTCCCGAAAGCCCGGATGCGCGCCGATGGCCACGCCCAATTGCTTGGCCCGCTCAACCGTACGACGCATGGTGCCGGGGTCGCCAGCGTGAAAGCCGGTGGCGATATTGGCCGAGCTGATGTACGCCATCAGCTCCGCATCCACACCGTCGCCGATGGTCCAGGGGCCGAAGCCTTCGCCCATGTCCGAATTGAAATCCACTGCCTGCATCGAGGTCGCTCCGCCTAAGTGATGCTGGAAAAGTAGGCTGCGGCTTGACCCCTTGGGAAGATCTATTATCAGATGGCCCATCTTCTGAAAATCAGATAGCCCTACGTTTTGGAGAGGCCGATGTCCCTGACCCTGCGCCAAGTCCGCTACTTCGTCGCCACTGCCGAAATCGGCCAGATTTCCCAGGCGGCCATCCACCTGAACATCTCCCAGTCGGCGGTGACTACGGCAATCAAGGAACTGGAAGCCATGCTCGGCGTGCAGTTGTTCGTGCGCTCGGCCCAAGGCATGAACCTGACCGACGCCGGGCGGCACTTTCTCAACCGCGCCTATGTGATTCTGCGCAGCGTCGATGACGCGCTGAACAGCCCGCTGCCCGACTACCGCGCCAGCGGCGTGCTGCGCCTGGCCGCCAGTTACACGGTACTCGGCTACTTCCTGCCGCACCACTTGCAGCGCATGGAACACTGGCACCCGGACGTGACCATCGAGGTCTTCGAGCAGGAGCGCCAGGCCATCGAGCACGGTTTGCTCGACGGCCAGTTCGACATGGCCGTGGTGCTCACCGCCAACCTCACTCACCCGGATATTGTCTCGGAAATCCTGTTCAATTCGGAACGCCGCCTGTGGCTGCCCAGCCATCATCCCTTGTGCGAACGTGGCGCCGTGAGCCTGGCCGATGTGGCCCGCGAGCCCTACATCCTGCTCACCGTCGACGAGGCCGAACACAGCGCCATGCGCTACTGGGAACAGGCCGGACAAACGCCCCAGGTGCGGCTGCGTACCAGCTCGGTGGAGGCGGTGCGCAGCATGGTCGCGAACGGCAGCGGCGTGGCGATCCTGTCGGACCTGGTGCATCGGCCCTGGTCGCTGGAAGGCAAGCGCATCGAAACCCTGACGGTGACTGACCCGGTCACGCCGATGAGCGTGGGCCTGGCCTGGCACCGCGAGCGCACATTCACCCCGGCGATGCAGGCGGTACGCGATTACTTCCACGATGCGTTCCTGGCCCCGCAGCAATTATCGGCGCGGCGTTAGAGCTGGGATTGCAACGTTGCCGCCAGCCAATCCATGAACACCCGCACGCGCTGCGGCAGGTGCCGTTGGCCCGCGTAGAGCAGTGATACATCCAGCGCTGGCGCGGGGTAATCCGGCAGCACTGCGACCAGTTCACCGCTGGCCAATAAATCACCGATGCCCAAGGCCGGCACCTGAGTAATCCCGAAGCCCCCCAGGCACGCCGCTTTGTACGCATCGGTGCTGTTGACCGTCACGCGCCCGGCCATGGCAATACGCTGCACCTTGTTGCCCTGCACGTATTCAAACCCCGCCGAACGCGCGCCCAGTGGTCGCACGTAATGCACCAACTGATGCTGCGCCAGGTCGGCCAGGGTCTCGGGCACGCCATGACGTTGCAGGTAGGCCGCGCTCGCGCAGTTGATCATCGGCAGGCTGCACAACCGCCGTGCCACCACCGTCTGGTCCGGCTGTGCGCCGACCCGCAACACACAATCAAACCCTTCGGCGAGCAGGTCGACCTGGCGGTCGGTGGTGCTGATTTCCAGCTCAATCAACGGGTGCGCATCCATGAATGGCGGCAGGCGCGGCAGGATCAATTCCCGCGCCATCATATTGGGCATGTCCACTCGAATACGCCCGCTGAGTTGCGCTTCATCCTGGCGAAACAGCCCCTCCAGCTCCTCCATGTGCGACAGCAAATCCTTGCTGCGCTCATACAGCACACGTCCGTCCTGAGTCGCCTGCACCGTGCGCGTAGTGCGCTGCAACAGGCGCGCGCCGAGCAGTTCCTCCAGCGCCTGCACGTGCTCGGACACGGTTGAGCGCGGCAAGCCCAGGCTCTCGCCGGCCTGGGTAAAACTCGACAGTTCGGTGACGCGCACGAAGGTGCGCAGCAGCTCAAGTTTGTTCATGGGATTGTTCGCCTTATCCGGCCAGTGATTCCGGTATAGCGCTGTTTATCACGATATGGCCGGACAAATAAACTGCTCCCAACGCTCAATCACAGAGGACATCACCATGACCCGCAAAATCGCATTGATCACCGGTGCCAGCCGCGGCCTGGGCAAAAACACCGCGTTGCACTTGGCAGCTCAAGGCGTCGATATCATCGGCACTTACCACAGCAAGGCCGATGAAGCGCAGGCGTTGGTCGCCCAGATCGAACAACGGGGCGGCCGCGCGGTGATGCTGAAACTCGACGTGAGCCAAAGCGCGACCTTTGGCGATTTCGTCGGCGAGGTTGCCAGCGCACTCAAGGATGTTTTCGCACAGGATCAGTTCGATTTTCTGATCAACAACGCCGGTATCGGCATTCACGCCAGCTTTGCCGACACCACCGAAGCGCAGTTCGACCAACTGGTAGCGATTCAATTCAAAGGCCCGTTTTTCCTCACCCAGAAGCTGTTGCCACTGATCCGCGACGGCGGCCGCATCCTTAATATCTCCAGCGGCCTGGCGCGTTTCAGCTTGCCCGGCTACGCCGCTTACGCCGCCATGAAAGGCGCCATGGAGGTGCTCACCCGCTACCAGGCCAAGGAACTGGGTGGGCGTGGCATCAGCGTCAACATCCTCGCCCCGGGCGCGATTGAAACCGACTTCGGCGGCGGCGCGGTACGCGACAACGCCAACCTCAACGCAATGGTCGCCAGTAACACTGCGCTCGGCCGCGCCGGCTTACCGGACGATATCGGCGGAGCGATTGCCAGCCTGCTGGCCGACGGTAGCCACTGGATCACCGGCCAGCGGATCGAGGCCTCGGGCGGTATGTTTCTGTAGGAGTTTGTCGCGCAGCACGTCATACCCCCAGTGATACACATAGGTGTACGGCAGGAAGAACAGCAGTACACCGATGTCGAGCATAAACGCCTGCATCAGGCTGATATTCAGCCACGCCGCGATCAGCGGCACGGCCACGATAATCAGCCCGCCTTCAAACATCAGCGCATGCAGCACCCGCGTCCAGCCACCCGCGGGGAGTTGCAGGCGCACCTTGAGGCGGTCGAACAGGCTGTTGAACACGATGTTCCAGGTCAGTGCCAGCAGGCTCAGCCCCAAGGTCACCGCGCCCATTTCCAGGGCCGGCCTGCCGGTGATCCACACCAGCAGCGGTGTACAAATCAACAACGCCAAGCCTTCAAAGCCCAGGGCTTGGCAAACGCGTTCAGTAATCGACTTGGTAGGGCTCATAACCTGCGCTCCATGAATGACGAGGGTTGCCATGATCACGCCCTGACTCGATACTTCATAACCAATAACCATCGACCAAGGCGATAGACATGGCGTCCAACGAAGTGCTGCAAGCGTTTGTCCAGGCGGCCACCCAAGGGTCGTTTTCCGCCGCGGCGCGCAAGCTGGGCAAGAGCCAGTCCACCGTCAGCGCGGCAGTCGCGAGCTTGGAAATCGACCTGGATGTGGTGCTGTTCGATCGCAGCAGCCGCAAGCCGACGTTGACGCCAGCCGGCCATGTGCTGCTGGAACGGGCCGAGCAGGTGCTGGAAGCCAGCAGCCGCCTGGAACTGGCGGCGAGTCAGTTAGCCCAGGGGTTGGAGCCGAGACTGACGATTGCGATGTCGGACACGTATCAATCGCAGCGTTTTGAAACCGCGATCATTGCGTTCGCCGAGCGTTACCCCGACCTCGAACTGGAATGGCTGATCGCCGAATGCGACGACCTGATCGACCTGGTGCAAAGCGGCCGGGCGCAGATTGCGTTTATCGAACAGCAGGACGTCTACCCGCCTGACCTGACGCGCTCGCCGGTGCAGGAGCGCACCGAGATCGCGTTGTTCGTGTCGCCGCAACATGCCTTGGCCAGCCTCGACAGCGTCGACCACCAGACCTTGAAACACCATCGCGAATTGCGCTTGGCGAGCATCGTCAAACCTTACGACAACCGCGCCGCTGGCCGGGTCTGGTCCGCCGCCAGTTACCTGATGTTGATGGAGATGGCCCAGCTGGGTTTCGGCTGGGCGCCCCTGCCCCGCTGGCTGGTGGAGCGTTTTGGCAACGCCAGCCTGCAGGAACTCAAGGTGCGGGGCTGGCCACGCTCGGTCACGGTGGATGCGTTGTGGTCGCGCCAGCATGCACCGGGGCCGGCAGGGAGTTGGTTGTTGGCCACGATGCTGGAGTGAGCCCTCTGGACAATGAAGGCAGTGTGGGAGCGGGCTTCATTGTCTGGGGGATTGGAGTTCGGCCAGGCGTTGTTCGAGGAAGCGTCTTTCCGGGATTTGCTGGGTCAGTGACAGGGCTTTTTCGTAGGCCGTGCGCGCTGCTTCGACACGCCCCAGTTGCCGACAGAACTCGCCCCGCGCCGAATGCGCCAGGTGATAATCCTGCAACTCGCCGCGCGCCAGAATCCCCTCTACCTGCTGCAACCCCGCCAGCGGGCCATCGCGCATGGCCACCGCTACGGCGCGGTTCAGTTCGATAACCGGTGACGGCATTGTCCTGAGCAGCACATCGTAGAGCCCGACGATTTGCCGCCAGTCCGTCTGGTCTGCACGTGTGGCTTCGGCATGCACCGCCGCGATGGCGGCCTGCAGGCCATACGGGCCAAAGCGCCGGGCGCTCAGCGCCTGTTCCGCCAACGCACAGCCTTCGGCGATCAGGGACGCATCCCACAGCGAGCGGTCCTGTTCATCCAACAGCACCAATTCGCCACTCGCCGAGGTGCGCGCCGAGCGTCGGGACTCGTGCAACAGCATCAGCGCCAGCAGCCCCATGACTTCCGGCTCGGGCAGCAACGCCATCAACAGACGCCCCAGGCGGATAGCTTCGCGCGTCAACGCTTCACGGGTCAGGTCAGCGCCCATGGAGGCCGAATAGCCCTCGTTGAACACCAGGTAAATCACGCGCAACACGCTGTCGAGACGCTCGGGCAGCTCCGCCAGGGACGGCACCTGATACGGAATTGCGGCCTCGCGGATCTTGCCCTTCGCCCGCACGATACGTTGGGCGATGGTGGCCGGCGTGGCCAGAAACGCCCGGGCGATTTCCTCGGTGGTGAGGTCGCAGATCTCGCGCAAGGTCAGCGCCGCCTGGGCGTCGGCCGCCAGCGCCGGATGGCAGCAGGTGAAGATCAGGCGCAGGCGGTCGTCTTCCACGTCTTCATCACTCCAGTCAGCCGCCTCCAGTGCATCGGCCTGCGCCTGCAGCAACGGGGTAAAACGCGCCTGGCGGCGCAGACGGTCGATGGCCTTGAAGCGCCCGGTCGAGACCAGCCACGCGCGTGGGTTGTGCGGCACACCGTCCAGCGGCCAACGTTGCACCGCGACGAAAAACGCTTCGTGCAGGGCTTCTTCGGCCAGGTCGAAGTCGCCGAGCACGCGAATCAGCGTCGCGAGCACCCGCCTTGATTCGCTGCGGTAGATCGCCTCGACCGAAAGGGTCAATCGCGCATGCCTTGGGTGACCAGGGTTACCAGGCGGTCGAGACTCTGACCCCAGCCATCGTGAAAGCCCATGGCTTCGTGGGCCTGTTTGTCTTCGGCACGCCAATGCATGGCGCGGGCGGTGTAGAGGGTCTTGTTGCCCTCGACCTCCTGCAGGGTCACTTCGGCGGTCATGAACGGCTTGCCCGACGGAATCCAGCCCGGCGTAAAGGCGTCGGTAAACACCAACCGCCGTGGCGCGACGATCTCCAGGAACACGCCCTGGGTCGGGTACTCCGCACCGTCGGGCGCACGCATCAGGGTGCGAAACAGGCCTCCGACCCACAGGTTCATTTCGCACTCGGGGGTGGTCATGCCGTGGGGGCCCCACCATTGCTGGAGCAACGTGGGCTCGGTCCAGGCACGGAACACGCGGCTTCGCGGTGCATCGATCACGCGGCTGATGGACAATTCAAACTCGGCAGGTTGCGTAGACATGGGGTAAACCTCTTGAGTCTTATGGTTGTTGTTCAGAGATTCAATTCGCGCACGGGGCGCACTTCCACACTGCCGACCCGGGCGGCCGGAATGCCGCCGGCCACCTGGATCGCTTCGTTCAGGTCCCGCGCCTCGATCAGGTAGAAGCCGGCGAGCTGCTCCTTGGTCTCGGCAAACGGCCCGTCGGTGATCGACACCTTGCCATGGCGCATGCGCACGGTGGTGGCGGTGGTGACCGACTCCAGCGCTTCGGCGGCCAGCATGCGGCCACTGCCGTGAACGGACGCCGCATAAGCATGGCATTCCGGGTCCTTGGGGCTGTCGGGCAGACTGTGCAGCAACGCTTCGTCGCTGTAGACCAGGCACAGGTATTTCATGACGTTCTCCGTTTTCGGACTACTGACTATAGATCGCGATGGTCAAGGTTTCAGGTCGAACAGACCGGTGCCGGTTTCCATGTCGAAAGGCGCAGACCAGTGCTCATGCACCACTTTCCATTGGCCATTAATGCGCTGGTAACCCGCGGTCACGCGCATCCAGCAGGTTTTAAGCACGCCATCCGGCCCGGTGCCACCACAGTGGGCGAGCCAGTGGGCAAAGGCGCTGTCGTCGGCGGCGACGATATGCAGCTCATGAAAGTCAAACACGCCGGGGCCAGGGCAAAACTCCATGCAGGCCTGCCAGTGCGCCTGGTAAGCGGCCTTGCCCTTGAATTGCAGGGCGCTGACGGCGTCGAACGCGACGATATCGTCGGCGTAGAAGCTGACAATTTTCTCGACATCCTTGGCGGTGACGGCGTGTTTCCATTGTTCGATCAGGGTGTTGATGGCGGTGCTCATGGTGATACTCCTTCGGGAGGAAAAGCGCGGAATACACCCTTAATCGAACAAGCCAGCGGCAAATCGACAGCCCACTGAAAAATAATTTCGCCCCCGGCAAACCCGCTAGAATCCACGCCTCTTTGTAGGATTTCGGATGCGCCACTGATGGAAACCCGCCTCGTCCCCTATGAGACGCTGAGCCTTGTGCAGAAACAGCACCTCGACACCCTGCAAGTGCATCCCGAGCAACTGGCGTACTCCGGCGATATCTACTGCGCGCTGAACAGCCTGTTGGTCAACCCCAACCCCAACGCCATCAAAGGCTTCGCCCTGCTCGCCGACGACCTGCCCGTGGCCTTTCTGCTGCTCAAACGCCCACCGTGCCTGCCCCATTGGGCGGATGAGCACAGCGCGACCTTGCATGCGTTGCAGGTGGATCGGCATCAACAAGGGCGCGGGTTCGGCAAGGCCTGCTTGCAGGCGCTGCCGGCGGCGGCATTGCAGGCATGGCCGCAGATCAAGGGCCTGGAGTTGTCGGTGGACGCGGATAATGTGGCGGCGATGGGGTTGTACTTGAGGGCTGGATGGGTGGATAGCGGGGAGGCGTATAAGGGCCGGATTGGGTATGAGCGAAGGTTGAGGTGGGTGGTTGGTCAGGCCAAACTTGACACCTTCAAAATGTAACGTATACATAACTTAAATATAACCAAGTAATGAATATGTGACATGGATATTTCTGTAATCACTCAGCGACTCGGCAACCAACTCCGTACCATGCGCCTTAACCGTGGCTATAAACAGGCGGATCTGGCGAAGTTGGCCGGGGTTACACGACAAAAACTGATCGAAATCGAGAAAGGCAGCCTCTCGGTCTCGATGAATGCCTATGCCCGCGTGACTGCAGCCTTGGGCAGCGAATTCAAATTAGTGCCTGTGACCCTGCCGACCTTGGAGGAACTGGAGGACTTGTTCAATGAATAGCCCCCACTTACGCGTTCATACCCCTCAAGGTGAAAGCGGCCGTGTGTTGATGAGTGCCGACGACTATTTGTTTCGCTATGACGATAGAACACTCGCACATAGCGCAGTCAGTCTGTCGATGCCTGTCCGCGTAGAAGAATATCGCCGCCGAGAACTTCACCCTATCTTCCAAATGAACTTGCCGGAAGGCTACGTCCTGGAGCAACTGCGCAATCGACTCGCCAAGACGGTTAAAGTCGACCCGATGTTGCTGCTGGCGCTCTCCGGTAGCAGCGCGCCGATCGGCCGTATTTTTGTGTCTTCGGATCAAGTAAACGATCTGCTCCATCGCAACAGCCCTCCCACGACCGGGGAAAGTCTCGACGAAATCCTTGCCTGGGACGGCGCGGAAGATCTATTCGTCCAACTGGTGGATCGCTACATTCTGCGAGCGGGTATTTCGGGTGTGCAGCCTAAAGTGCTGGTGCCGGAAAAACCGCATACACCCGAACACAAATTCACCTCGAAAACCAACGACCTGATTATCAAAAGCGGGCGCAACGAATTTCCGGGGCTGGCCATCAATGAATACCTGTGCATGTCCATTGCCCGCGATGCAGGCCTGCCCGTACCGCCGTTTTACCTGTCACAGAATAATAAGCTGTTCATCATGCGGCGCTTTGATCGGGACGATCACCTCAACCCCCTGGGGTTCGAGGACATGACCACACTGATGGGCCTGTCCGCCGAGCAAAAGTACACCAAGAGTTACGCTGCGGTCGCCAAGGCCGTGCGCGTCTTCTGCGCGCCGGAACATCTACGCAGCTCGCTTGATCAGTTGTTCGATAGCGTGGCACTGAGTTGCATAGTGGGGAATGGCGATGCACATCTGAAAAACTTCGGTGTGCTCTACAGTGACCCGGTGAAATCGGATACGCGGTTGGCCCCTGCTTACGACATCGTGAATACCACCGCCTACATCCCCGAGGACTCGCTGGCGCTGGACCTGAGCGGAAATAGATCATTGTTCGCCTCACGCCTGGGTATCCTCGATTTTGCGAGAGCCTGCGAAGTCGAATATCCCGAAACGCGTATCCAGGCGCTGCTCCAAACCCTCGAAATAACACTCAAGCGGGAAGACGATTACTGTCGGTTGGCACCTCACGTTGCAAAAGCCATTCGGCAATCCGCACAGAGCTACCAACACAGCTTTGGCGGCTGAACGCCCCTGTATTCATCCAAGGACAAGGTGACTCACATGCTGACAACCCTCGAACAACTCGAAACCCTCTACGGCCTCCCCCACGAGCGCGCCGTGCGCAAGGAAATCCCGTTTCTCAACGAGGACTACCAGGCCATGGTGCGGGCTTCGCCGTTGGTGGTGGTGAGTTCGTCCGGGCCGGACGGCATCGACGGTTCGCCACGCGGCGATGTGCCTGGGTTTGTGCGGATTGTGGATGAGCGCACCTTGGCGATTCCGGACCGGCCGGGGAACAATCGCGTGGATACCTTGCGCAACTTGGTGCAGGACCCGCGGATTGCGTTGCTGTTCATCATTCCAGGGGTTGGCGAAACCTTGCGCGTGAACGGCCGGGCGCAGATTTCCATCGAGCCTGAACTGCTGGAGAGTTTTGCGGTGAATGGCAAGCCGGCGCGGTCGGTGATTCTGGTGCAGGTAGAGGCCGCGTATTTCCACTGTTCCAAGGCGTTTGTGCGCTCGGACTGCTGGAACCCGGAGAAACATTTGGACCGCTCGGCGTTGCCGTCAGCGGGGGCGTTTCACAAGCGGCTCAATGATGGGCAGTTTGATGCCGAGGCGTATGACCGGGAGATGCCGGAGCGGGTCAGAAGTACGTTGTATTGATGTCCCGTAGGAGCCGGCGTGCCGGCTCCCACAAGGGTCGCGGTCAGCCTCTTTCGCCTACCGGCAACCAGATTTCCACCGTCCCGGTGCCCTTGCGCCCGTCAAAATCGGCACTGTAGCGCTCGAAATCCGCGCCCATCACCTTGTAGCCCGAATGCGGCAGCCATTCGAACATGATGCGCTCGTACGTTTGTTCCAGTGCCTGCACCGGCCCGTAATGCGGGAACACGGCATAGTTGAGCGGCGGAATCTCGATGGACTCGAAGTTGCTCGGTACGTCGCCCTTGGTCGGGACCTCGACACCGGCCATGTAGTCGAATTCGCCATGCTTGGGGTTGTGGCAAACACCATACGTCACACCGCCAACCCGTTTCTTGATGTCCTTGATGCAGGTATCGAACAATTCCCACAGCTTGGGGATATCCCCCACGGTGGCCTTTGAGTAACGCCCTTGCACCCCGGCGATCACCAGGGCTTTACCGGCTTCCATGCGTGGCTCTAACGGTTGTTTTGTCTGCTGATCCATACGAACAGTCTCCTTCTTATGAGGGTACAAACCCGTATCGAGTATAGGGGCATATCCGCGCTGGACTCCATGCAGAAAATTTTCCTACGCATCTGGACAACTGGCCATCATCGACCGTATTGTCTGCCCCGCAGGCCACCGCAGTGGCCGACGTCGCTCGGACGGTTCCGGGCGCTTACGTACTCTCGAGGCAACAATGGCAGACCAAGGTTCGCCGCGCCGCTTTGCGCGCATAGATCGACTCCCCCCTTACGTTTTTAATATCACTGCCGAGCTGAAGATGGCTGCGCGTCGGCGCGGCGAAGACATCATCGACTTAAGCATGGGTAACCCGGACGGCGCCACTCCCCCGCATATCGTGGAGAAAATGGTCACCGTCGCCCAGCGTGAAGACACCCACGGCTACTCCACGTCCAAAGGCATTCCGCGCCTGCGCCGGGCGATTTCGCGCTGGTACAAAGACCGTTATGAAGTGGACATCGACCCCGAAACCGAGGCCATCGTCACCATCGGTTCCAAGGAAGGCCTGGCGCACTTGATGCTGGCCACCCTGGACCAGGGCGACACGGTGTTGGTGCCGAACCCGAGCTACCCGATTCACATCTACGGTGCCGTGATTGCCGGCGCCCAGGTGCGATCGGTGCCGCTGGTGCCCGGCGTGGACTTCTTCGACGAGCTGGAGCGGGCGATTCGCGGCTCGATCCCCAAGCCAAAGATGATGATCCTCGGCTTCCCGTCCAACCCCACCGCGCAGTGCGTGGAGCTGGACTTCTTCGAGCGCGTGATTGCGCTGGCCAAGCAGTACGACGTGCTGGTGGTGCATGACCTGGCCTACGCCGACATCGTCTACGACGGCTGGAAAGCCCCGTCGATCATGCAGGTGCCGGGCGCCAAGGACATTGCGGTGGAGTTTTTCACCCTGTCCAAGAGCTACAACATGGCCGGCTGGCGCATCGGCTTCATGGTCGGTAACCCGGAACTGGTCAACGCCCTGGCGCGGATCAAGAGTTACCACGACTACGGCACCTTCACCCCGCTGCAGGTGGCGGCGATTGCGGCGCTGGAAGGCGACCAACAGTGCGTGAAAGACATCGCCGAGCAGTACCGCCAGCGCCGCAATGTGCTGGTCAAGGGCCTGCATGAGCTGGGCTGGATGGTGGAGAATCCGAAGGCGTCGATGTACGTCTGGGCGAAGATTCCCGAGCAGTATGCCGCCATGGGGTCGCTGGAGTTTGCCAAGAAATTGCTGCTGGACGCGAAGGTGTGTGTGTCGCCGGGGATTGGCTTTGGCGAGTATGGCGATGACCATGTGCGCTTTGCGCTGATCGAGAACCAGGACCGCATTCGCCAGGCGGTGCGGGGGATCCGGGGGATGTTCAGGGCGGATGGGTTGGCCCAGAAAGCCTGACCCGATCCACCTGAAGAAATATGCTCAAACTGTGGGAGGGGGCTTGCCCCCGATAGCAGAGTGTCAGTCACTGCATCCGGTGACTGAACCACTGCCATCGGGGGCAAGCCCCCTCCCACATTTGATTGGGTGACCCCATGGGATGCTGCGGTGTGGCTTACACCACCAGCGACAGCAACATGATGAAGATCAACGCCACGACCGACAGAATGGTCTCCATCGCCGTCCACGTCTTGAACGTCTCAGCCACGGTCATATTGAAATACTGCTTCACCAGCCAGAACCCCGCATCGTTGACGTGAGACAGAATCAACGACCCCGCCCCCGTTGCCAACACCAGCAGTTCACGGTTAACGCCTGGAATCATCCCCACCACCGGCACCACGATGCCCGCGCCGGTAATGGTTGCCACGGTGGCCGAACCGGTTGCCACACGAATCACTGCCGCCACCAGCCACGCCAGCAGGATCGGGTTGATCTGTGCGTTCACCGCCATGTGGCCGATCACGTCACCCACGCCGCTGGTCACCAGCATCTGCTTGAAGCCACCACCGGCACCGATGATCAGGATGATCGCGGCGGTCGGCGCCAGGCTGGCGTCGAGCAGCTTGAGGATCTGCTTGGAATGGATGCCCTGGCGATGGCCAAAGGTGTACAGCGACAGCAGCAACGCCAGCAGCAACGCGGTGATCGGGTGACCGATCATGTCCATCCAGTTGCGCACCACGTTGCCTTCGGCAAACGCGATGTCGGCGAAGGTTTTCAGCAGCATCAGGAACACCGGCAGCAGCACGGTGACCAGGGTGATGCCGAAGCTCGGCAACGACTTGTTATCGGTCTCGCGGGCCAGTTGGTCGACCAGTTCCTGGGACGGGTTGCCCGGGATGTACTTGGCGATGAACGTACCGAAGATCGGACCGGCAATGATGGCGGTCGGCAAGGCGACGATCAGGCCGTACAGGATGGTCTTGCCGATGTCCGCGCCAAACACGCCGATGGCCAGCAGCGGGCCGGGGTGCGGTGGCACCAGGCCGTGTACCGCCGACAGGCCGGCCAGCAGCGGGATACCGATCTTGATCAGCGACACACCGGTACGGCGCGCGACGATGAACACCAGCGGGATCAGCAGCACAAAGCCGATCTCGAAGAACAGCGGGATGCCCACCAGGAACGCGGCGAACATCATGGCCCACTGGACCTTTTCTTTGCCAAAGGCGCGGATCAGGGTCTGGGCGATCTGATCGGCGCCGCCGGACTCAGCCATCATCTTGCCAAGCATCGTGCCCAGCGCGAGGATGATGCCGACAAAGCCAAGCACCCCGCCGAAGCCGTCCTGGAAGGCCTTGATGATCTTGTCCACGGGCATGCCCGAGGTCAGGCCGAGGAAACCTGCGGCGATGATCAACGCAATAAAGGGGTGAACCTTGAACCGGGTGATCAACACGATCAGCCCGATGATGGTGACGACTGCATCTAACAGCAGGTACGACTCGTGGGACATGCCAAACATGGGGGGTCTCTCCTGTTTGTTGTTGTTATTAAAGCGGGTGTTGAATTTCCTGCCGGGGATAGCGCTATCTTTTCCGGCAAAAAATTATTTGGATGGTTCAAAACCGTGTTTCAGCCACCAGGCATTGGTCTGCTCGGCCAATTCCTCGACGCTGTCTTCGCTGGCGTTGAGGGCCAAGGTCAGCGGCTCGCCTTTGGGCGACTCAAGGGTGGCGAACTGGCTGTCGATCAGGCTTGCCGGCATGAAATGGCCGGGGCGATGGGACACGCGGTCAGCGGCCACGGCGCGGGTCAGTTCCAGGAAGACGAAACCCAGGCCCGGCGCGGCTTCGCGCAGGTGGTCGCGGTATTTCTTTTTAAGCGCTGAACAGGTGAGTACGGGATGCTCGCCCGCTTTCAGCGAACGGCGCAGTTCATCGCACAGGATGTCGAGCCAGCCGGCGCGGTCGTCGTCGTTGAGGGGGTGGCCGGCGCTCATCTTTTCGATGTTGGCGGCGGGGTGAAAGCTGTCGCCTTCAATGGCGGTCGCACCGTTCAGGCGGCACAGGGCCTCGCTGACGCTGGACTTGCCACAGCCGGAAACACCCATGATGACCAGGGCGGTAACAGGTTGACTCATGGAACACCTCAGGACGCAGATAGCGCTACCTTTGCACGCTGTAAGGCTAGTGCAAAAACAGGCTTTTCCCGCGCCGTCTTGTCTTTTTTTATGGAGTGACGCGTGCATCCGCTCCAACGCGTTGAACAGGATCAGGCAACCCTTTGTTCAAGAATTTGCAGCCCTTTGGAGACAGCGCTACCTTAGTGCCTCGATTTTTGTTTGGCAAGCCGCCTGATGACCTCTAAGAACGATAAAAAAATGCGCACTACCGGTCGCCCGACCCTTAACGAAGTCGCCCGCCTGGCCGGCGTCAGCCCGATTACCGCCTCCCGTGCCCTACGCGGCATCAGCACCGTCGCCACCGAACTGGTGGAAAAAGTGCAACACGCCGCAGCCGAACTGAACTACGTGGTCAACCCCGCCGCCCGCGCCCTGGCCTCGGCCCAGAGCCATTCGGTGGTGGTGCTGGTGCCGTCGTTGTCCAACCTGCTGTTTATCGAAACCCTCGAAGCCATCCACCAGGTACTGCGGCCCAAGGGCTTTGAAGTGCTGATCGGCAACTCCCACTATTCGCGCGATGAAGAAGAAAACCTGCTGCGCAACTACATGGCCTACCAGCCACGCGGTTTGTTGCTGACCGGGTTTGATCGCACCGAAAGCGCCCGACGGATGGTCGAGGCCAGCAATGTGCCGTGCGTGTACATGATGGACCTGGACCCGAACGCCGGCGTGAACTGCGTGGGGTTCTCGCAGCTGGCGGCGGGCGAGACGGCGGCAGCGCATTTGATCTCCCGTGGGCGCAAGCGCCTGGCGTACATCGGTGCGCAGTTGGACCAACGCACCTTGCTGCGTGGCGAAGGTTTTCGCCGAGCGCTGCAACAAGCCGGCCTGTACGACCCGGCGCTGGAGTTGCTGACGCCGCGCCCCTCCTCCGTGGGCCTGGGCGGCGAGTTGTTTTTACAGTTACTGGCGGCGCATCCGGACGTGGACGCGATCTTCTTCGGCAACGACGACCTGGCCCAGGGCGCGCTGCTGGAAGCCCTGCGCCATGGCATCAAGGTGCCGGAGCGTGTGGCGGTGCTGGGCTTCAACGACTTGCCGGCGTCTTCGTTCATGGTGCCGCGCCTGAGCAGCATCAGCACCCCGCGTGAAGCGATTGGCCGGCGGGCGGCGGAGCATTTATTGACGATCATGGCGGGCAACAAGATCGCCAAACCGGTGGTGGACATGGGGTTTGAGTTGCAGGTGCGGGAGAGTACGTAGGACGCCTGTAGGACGCGGCTGACATTGCGGTAAGCGCCTTGCCCGGTTGCCTACGCTTACGTCAGAATCCGCCGGCTTGTGCGCCTGGGTGGGGGTCTCTAAGGTTGTCTGGTCGCTGAATTTCTCGGTGATCGGGTTTATGTAGCCCGCTTCCTCACACAAGATAAATGAGCCTATCGATGCTTGATGGTGGCTGTGCGCAGGGCGCCTTCGGGTGCGCCGGGTTTGTGTGGGATACCGGTCTACTAACCTGCGTACAGCTGCCACCCTCGTTTAGTAGCGATGAGGTATCAGCCCATATCAGGTACTTCACTCATGCACAGCATCCCCACGCACACGCTCTTCACTGTCATCCCTGACACCTCCACAGAAACCCTGCTGATCAACAGCTACGAAGCCGTATGTTCCGTCAGCACCTTGCTGCTCGACCTGTCCGATGACCTCAGCGGCAAGCACCGCGATGTGGCCCTGGCGATTTACCAACTGAGTGAACTGAGCATCTTGCTGCTAGGAAAAGCCGTGGACCAGCACACACCAAGCTGCTGAAAGAAGGCTGCGTGAGTTTAACAATTGATTGCCCCTGCAGAACAAAGTCCAAGTTATTGCGTCAGAAAGCCCACTATAAAATCTCAGTACGTTAGCCCAGTCAAATACAATAAGACACTGTGATTTCTGACAGTAGACGTGGTTCCGATAATACGGACTAATAAGCTTCCTGACTCCCAATATGCTCAGGACCAAACGTTTATTTAAACCGGAGGAAAGCAATCATGACCGCTGGCATCCCACACACACCCGACATCAACATCAAAACTAAAAAGGCTAAAGGGCACTTTGATATTGAAGCGTCTCCGATCGGAGCTTTTTTTACTAGCGATGTAATTATGACCGATCGACAGGGCATATTTCGCTTAACCGGCACTCATATTCACTCAAACGAAAACACTCGAGTCACTGTGTATATCGGCAATGAGCCCGGCTCTGTCGAGGGTGAGATCGTAAGTGATGACGTACCTCCTTGGGGTTTTTACGATATCGACACTACAAGCTACCAGGCTTTACGTGGGAAGGTTAAATCAACCTATATTCCTAACCAACTGCATGTAACGCTGGAATTCAGTTTCTTTATAAACATAAAAGGACAGGAGCACGAAATTAAAGGTGAGGCCAACATTCAATACTTTGATGAACTATAACAACCTCTCATACATTGAGACTTCTCAGCCAACCGGCTCTCTATAACACTCTGAGCCGGTTTCTTTCATCGGCACAGTTTCCGCGCAACTCGCTCTTATACGTGCTCCCTGCTACATTGGCCACTGCACATTTCCACCGCCAGGGAAGCACCATGGGCCACTCACTGAAAATCTTGGGTCGCACGTCCTCCATCAACGTGCGCAAAGTACTCTGGACCTGCCAGGAACTGGGCATCGACTACCAGCGCGAAGACTGGGGCATTGGCTTCAAGCCCACCCAGTCCGACGAATTCCTCGCCCTGAACCCCAACGCCCAGATCCCCGTATTGATCGACGACCACGGCGTGCTGTGGGAGTCCAACACCATCTGCCGCTACCTCGTGAACCTTTACCAACGGCATGATCTGCTGCCCGCCGAACCCGCACCGCGCGCGCGGGTCGAGCAGTGGATAGACTGGCAAGCCGTCGAACTCAACCGCGCCTGGGGCGATGCCTTCACAGCCCTGGTGCGCGGCAACCCGGAGGGTCTGGACGCGACGCAGATTGCCGCCGCCGTGCAGCGGTGGAACGACAAGATGGGCATTCTGGAACGCCAGCTGACCAAGACCGGTGCCTACGTGGCCGGCGACGAATTCACCCTCGCCGATATCCTGATCGGCCTCTCGGTGCACCGCTGGCAAATGACGCCCATGGAGCGCCCACCCTACCCCGCCATCGCGGCGTACTATCAACGCCTCAGTCAGCACGCTGGCTTCAAGGCCTTTGCCCTCGACGGTCACAACTAAACCAAGCACGACACAGTGAAAGGACTCAACGTACTGCTGACCGGCGCCTGCGGCAGAATCGGCAAGACGTTTTTCGAAGGCTCGAAAGACCGCTACCGCTTCACCCTCACCGATCGCATCGCGCCGGATTTCGACGTGGGCCAACACCGCTTCGTGCACGCCGACCTCAGCGATCAATCCAGCCTGGTTGCCCTGCTCGACGGCATCGACGTGATCGTGCACCTGTCGGGCATCCCCCATGCCAGCGCCTCGTTCGACGAGTTGCTGCCCAACAATATCCTCGCCACGACCTACCTGTTTGAAGCCGCTGTGAACGCCGGGGTAAAACGCCTGGTATTCGCCAGCAGCGCGCAAACCATCGAAGGCTACCCGGTGGATCGCCAGATCACACCCGGCATGCCCGTGTTGCCCGCTAACCTGTACGGTGTGAGCAAATGCTACGGCGAGGCGTTGTGCGGCTACTACGCGGCAAAAACCCCGCTGTCGACGATTGCCCTGCGCATCGGCGCCTTCGAGTTCCCCGAAACCCACGACCTGAACAACGCCCGCGACCTCAGCGCGTGGCTCAGCCCCCGTGATGCGGTGCAGTTGCTGCAACGTTCGGTGGAGGCCGAGGGCGTGAAGCACTTGATTGCCCATGGTATTTCCAATAACCGCTTCAAGCGCTTGGATTTGAGCGAGACCACGCGGGTGCTGGGTTACCATCCCCAGGATGACGCGTTTCAAACATTCGAGATTCCGATCACTTATTGAGTTTCCCCATGCCCACACTCTCCAGTACCGACGGCATCGACCCCCTCCGCGCCGCCCACATCAGTGCGCGCATCGACCGTCTGCCCGCCGTCGCTACCGTTTGGCGCTTGGTGGCGCTGCTGTCGATTGGTGGTTTTTTCGAGCTGTATGACCTGTTCCAGACCGCCTACATCAGCCCCGGCCTGATCAGCGACGGGATTTTCCACACCGGCAGCGAAGGCGTGTTCGGCTTCTCGGACCAGGCGGCCTTCGCCTCTGCGACCTTCCTGGGCCTGTTCCTCGGCGCCAGCCTGCTCAGCCCCATCGCCGACCGTTTTGGGCGCCGGGCAATCTTTACCTTTGCGCTGATCTGGTACACGGTCGCCACCGTATTGATGGGCATCCAGACCTCGGCCTTGGGCATCATCTGCATGCGCTTCCTGGTGGGTATCGGCCTGGGCATCGAGCTGGTCACTATCGACGCCTACCTCTCGGAACTGGTGCCCAAGCGCATGCGCAGTTCGGCGTTTGCCTTTGCGTTTTTTATCCAGTTCCTGTCGGTGCCGGCGGTGGCGCTGATGTCGTGGTGGCTGGTGCCGCAGGCGCCGTTCGGCATCTCGGGTTGGCGCTGGGTGGTGCTGTCGAGCGCCGTGTTCGCGTTGTTTATCTGGCAACTGCGCAAACGCCTGCCGGAATCACCGCGCTGGCTGGCACAGAAAGGCCGCTTTGACGAAGCCGGGAAGATCATGGACAACCTGGAAGCGCGCTGCCGAAAGGATCACGGCAAACCGCTGGACGAGCCCGAACCGCAAGCCGTCAGCGTGCAGGGCAGCGGCCGCTTTGCCGACATCTGGCAACCGCCGTACCGCCGCCGCGCGTTGATGCTGATCGTGTTCCATGTGTTCCAGGCCATCGGGTTTTTCGGCTTCGGCAATTGGCTGCCCGCGCTGCTCTCAGGCCAGGGCGTCAGCGTGACCCACAGTTTGCTCTACGCCTTCATCATCACCCTCGCCTACCCGCTGGGGCCGTTGTTATTCGTGAAGGTGGCCAACCGCTTTGAAAACAAATGGCAGATCGTCGGCTCGGCCTTGGGCGCCGTGATCTTCGGCAGCCTGTTTGCCCTGCAAACCACGGCGGTGGGGCTGGTGATCTGCGGGGTGATGATCACCTTCTGCAATGCCTGGCTGAGCTTCAGTTATCACTCGTACCAGAGCGAACTGTTCCCGACCAACATCCGCGCACGGGCGGTCGGGTTCTGTTACTCGTTCAGCCGCTTGTCGACGGTGTTCAGCAGCCTGTTGATCGGCTTTATCCTCGAACACCTGGGCACGCCGGGCGTACTGGCGTTTATTGCCAGCAGCATGTTGATCGTGATGATCACCATCAGTTGGTTCGGGCCACGCACGCGTAACCTGGCGCTGGAAAATATCGCCCACTGATGACGACGCAACCATTGGTCGTAACTGTTATTTCTGACAGTGGACCTGCGGCAGTTATGGGCGCCTGATTTGCGCAGGGCTTGCGACACAGCTCTGTCAATTCACCAGTTAATAAACAAGGACGGCGCCATGACAGACTCCCAAATGGAAAGTAACCATAGGAACCCCACAAATGGGAAATTCACAGCACAACTCGTGAGAGGTAGTTTGGTTCTTGAATACAGAGCCGATGAAATCAGCTTAAGAAGAATGGCCTTCCGCTACACATTGGACACGACTCAGAGAGGTAGCGATGTCGTTTATATGGAATTCCATCTCCCACTTGGAATTACCGGAAACCGCGACAAATACGACATCACCCCCGGCGGCCCAGTGACCGCTACCTGCGATTTAAAATACGCCTCCGACCCTCAGCAGATCCGTTTTCAAGCGACAGCGGGGCAAATTACGTTTTTTGAATTTAATACCAACACTGGAAAAGTTTTCGCAAGGTTCTACTTCAGAGCCAGTGACACAGATGGAAACTCCTTAGAAGTCAATGGTGGGGAGATGGATTTGACTGGAATTGGCGTTCTAGATAACAACCAAGCCATCACACCACCACACACTGAGTGATGCCGTGAGACAGCCGCCAACGGCAAGAATTGGCCGCAAACAGGACAGTTCTTGCCTTAGCGACATAGATACGCGCCCTAATTCCAGGCGTTCACACCCGGCACGCTATTTGCTCCTCCTGAGGCACCGAACATTTCCCCAGGTGACCGATCATGCTGGTTAACAACAACACCCAAGCCGTGTCGACCCTTCAACAGATCAAACGGCCCGACATGGACCCCGCCAACGCCGCCGCAAGCGCGCTGTACAGCGGTGCCTTGCAAGCTGCGCAGCAAAGCGTGACCGTGCCGGCCGCGCAGAAGGAGTTGGACAAGGCGACTGACCGTATCGACGAAGCCTTCGCCAAGACCCGCGTGCAGTTGCAGACCACCACTGAGGCCGTTACCGCCTCCACGGCGACAACAGACGTGCCGAAAACCGGTTCGACCACCAGCACGGCGCGGTCCGAGTTCACCGATTACATGAGCAAATCCCCGGCCGAGCGCATTCGTGAGCAGTTGCTCAAGGAGCAGGGTTTGACCGAGGCGGATGTGCAGAACATGTCGCAGGAAAAGCAGGACGCTATTTCCAAGCAAGTGGCGGAACGCTTGAAGCAGCAGCAAGAGCAGCAGGTAGCTGCAAAGACCACTGACCCGCAGGCGCGGGCGGTAAAAGAAACCCTGGCCGCGATCTAAGCCCCTTAGCCTGTAGTGAGCGGGCTTGCCCCGCGCTGGGGGGCGAAGCCGCCCTAAAACCAGTCGCCGCATTCTGCCTGACAGAATGCGGCGTTTTTATTGGGGCGGCTTCGCCCCCCAGCGCGGGGCAAGCCCGCTCACTACGCAAAGCGTGCTCGGGGTTACTGCAACTGCAACGTCGAATTGAACTGCCCGATCGCATCCACCACATGCCGTGAGCCTTCCTGAATCTCCAGGATCACCTGCCCCGCTTCGTTCGCCAACTCTACACCCAGCCCTGTGCGGCTCAAGCTCGATTGCATGCTCGACACGGCGCTCAGCGACAGGTCGTGGTTCTTGCGCACCACATCAACAATTTCCACCGTCGCCTGGCTGGTCCGCCCCGCAAGGCTGCGCACTTCGTCGGCCACCACTGCAAACCCGCGCCCATGCTCACCGGCCCGCGCCGCTTCAATGGCAGCGTTGAGCGCGAGCATATTGGTCTGCTCGGCAATGCTGCGGATGGTCTGCACAATGGCGCCGATGATGTCCGACTGCTTGCTGACCGCGTCGATACTCACGGCCGCCTGGTTCAGGTCGAGGGAGATTTCTTCGATGATCTGCACAGTTTGCTGCACTACTTCCGACCCCTTACGGGCGCAGGCATCGTTTTGCACCGAGGTGGCGTGAGCCGAGTCAGCGGCGCTGCGCAGGGTGGTGACTTGGTCGGTGATGTCGCTGGCGAACTTCACCACTTTGTACAAGCGGCCATTGGTGTCGAAGATCGGGTTGTAGGAGGCTTCCAGGAACAGCGTCTTGCCGTATTTGTTTTTGCGCTCGAAGCGGTGCGAGTGGTACTCGCCGCGGTTGAGGGACGCCCAGAACGCCTTATAGGCGGGCGACTCCACTTCGCTGCGGTGGCAGAACAGGCTGTGGTGCTGGCCGACGATCTCATCCAGGGAGTACTGCACGGTTTTCAGGAAGTTGTCGTTGGCGTTGAGGATCTGGCCCTGGGGCGTGAATTCGATCACCGCCATAGAGCGGCCGATGGCGTCGATCAGGCTCTGGTTTTCATGCTCATGGTGAACCCGTGCGGAAATATCCGACGCGACTTTGATCACGCTCAATACGTGATTGTCTTTGTCCAGCACCGGCATGTAGCTGGCTTCGAGCCAGACTTCCTGGCCCTGTTTGTTCAAGCGCATAAAGGTGCCACTGAGCGCCTCGCCCCGCGCCAGGTCACGCCAAAGCTTGGCGTAGGCGTCGGTTTGGGTGTAGGCCTCGTCGCAAAAAAGGCGGTGATGTTTGCCGCAAATCTCCTCGGCGCTGTAGCCCATGGCTTTGCAGAAGTTGTCGTTGGCGTCGAGAATCACGCCACTGGGGTCGAACTCGATCATGGCCATGGAACGGCTGATGGCGGCGAGCTTGGCGTTGGATTCAGTGAGTGCGCAGGAGAAACGTTCGATTTGTTGCAGGTCGGATTTGTGATGGCGGTTGAACATGGTCAGATCACCCTTGATTACCGGCGCCCAGAAGGCGCATTCCATTCATTTGTTGGCTATTGCTGGCACACCTTCATGGGGAAATAACCATCCAAATCGCTTTATATGCCAAGCGTCATCAACGGTTCTGGGTGAGCATAGACACGGCTTGGCGCTATGCAAGGCCACTAGTCAGCCAGCATTTTTAACAATGCGCCGGCAGCAGCGGAGGGCGGACAGTGTTGCGCTGCGACCAGGGAGAACTCGCGGTGCACGGGCACGGCCAGTGGCATCACCCGCAGGCCCTGGCGTTGGGCTGGCAGGGTCATTTCCGGCACCAGGGTCACGCCGACACCTTCGCGAACCAGGCTGAAGGCACTGCTCCACTCGCGCACTTCCACGCGAATATCACTCAGCGTCAGCCCGGCATCAGCGCCCAGGCTGCGCGCATTGGCGGTGCAGCCACCAGTGGCCAGCACAAAGGGCTGTGCCAGCAATTCCTCCAGCGTCACCGTGGCCTGCGCCGGACGTTGGGCCAGCGCGTGCTGCACCGGCAACACCGCCAGCCAATTGTCCCGCCCCAACACCGTGGCATTGCGCCCAGGATGGGGGTTGAGCACTACGCCGAAGTCGATCAGGCCTGCGTCGAGCAACGTGTTCACTTCGTTGTCAGTGACTTCAAGGGTGGTGACCTCTATACCGGGGTGAAGCTGCGCGAAGCGTTGTAACAACGGAGTGAGAAAGGCAACCAGCACCATGGGGAAACTTGCAATGCGAATACTCCCACGCAGCATGGGCCTGGCTTCGTCCACGGTGCTGCGAATCGCCTGCAAGGCTGTGAGCATCACCCGCGCCTGCTCGACCACACTCAAGCCCAAGGCAGTGGGCAAGGTCTTGCGCGGCTCGCGGGTAAACAGCTGCGCACCCAGTGATGCCTCCATGCCGGCCATGGCCTGGCTGGCGGCGGATTGGGTCATGCCCACATGCTCGGCGGCGGCGGTGATGCTGCCGTGATCGGCCACCGCCACCAGCAGGCGCCAATGCATCAGGTTCATCATGGCAGTAGCGATCCTTATGGCAGGGGTCTGAAGGTTTAATTTTACGCAAGGTGCCACGCCCACGAGACTGGCGCAAATTCAACGGAGCTGCCCCAGATGAAACTGTATTTCGCCCCCCACGCCTGTTCCCTCGCCCCGCATATCGTCCTGCGCGAATTGGCGTTGCCGTTCGACCTGGTGCGGGTTGATAACCAGGCCAAAACCACCGCCGATGGCGAGGATTTCCTGCAGATCAACCCCAAGGGCTACGTCGCCGCGCTGAGGCTGGACGATGGCCAGGTGCTGACCGAAGCCAGCGCGATCCTGCAGTACTTGGCCGACCTGAAACCCACCGTCGGACTGGCCCCGGCCAATGGCAGCTGGGAGCGCGTGCGGTTGCAGGAATGGCTGAATTTCATCGCGACCGAAGTGCACGGCGGGTTGGCGGTGTTCTTCAACGATGCCATCCAGGGCGAGGTGCGTGCCCTGTTCCAGGCCACCCTCTTCAAGCGTTTCGCGGTGCTGGTGCAGACGCTGGAACACCAGGATTATCTGTTGGGCACCGCATATTCGGTAGCGGACGCCTACCTGTTCGTGGTGCTGCGCTGGGCAGGCTTTCACGCTATTGATCTGGGCGAGTGGCCGGCGCTGGCGGCGTTTCAGCAGCGAATCGGCGCACGGCCGGCGGTGATTACGGCCCTGGCAGCAGAAAGCCGATGAACTGAAATGCAATCAACCTGTGGGAGCGGGCGTGCTCCCACATTTGATCGGCTTCGCTGCAGAGAACCGGTTTCAAGCGGCCATTTGGGGCTTACGGTAGAGGCTGGGAAATCTTGCAGAGGGTTTGCTTTCAAGCGTGTCACTCAGTGACCGAACAGACCTGTCTCAGTTTTCTTGGCTTTTTTGTCGGCGCGTTTTTCATCTGCGGTCTTTGCCGGTTTCTTCTTCGCGGCTTTCTTTGAATCCATACCTTTGGCCATGATGCGTGCTCCACTGACAGGGGATGTAGCAGTGGGTATACCACCTATTGCAAGACAGAAGGCGCTTATAATCCCCGGTCCTTGATAACGCTTGCCTGAACACCATGCCCCCATTGCACATCGAACCGCTGGCAGAGCCGCTTTGGCCGTTGCTGAATAAATTTTACCTCAGCCACAATTCGCCGATGAAGGCGCTCAAGGGCGGGCGTTTGTGGGTGGCGCGCGATGGCGAGATTGTCGCGGGTCTGTGCCTCACACCCGTGGTCGGCGGGCAGTGGCTGACCGGAGTGTTTGTTGATCCGGCCTATCGCGGCCAGGGGCTGGCGGCGCAGGTGATCGCGGCGGCGGTGGCCGATGTCGAAGGTACAGTGTGGTTGTTGTGCCATCCGGACTTGGAGGGGTTGTATCAGCGCATGGGGTTCAGTCAGGACACGCTGTTGCCGCAGTCTCTCAGCGAACGGCTGGTGCGCTACAAACGCAACAAACCGATGATCGCGATGGGCTTAGATCGTTTGGTGAGGTCGACCTCGGATAATGTGTGATCCGAGCGTACAGGGCCCATGCTAGCCTCGGCGGCACAGTGGCCCTTTACAGGATGATCATGAAAACCACACTCGCAGCTCTGTCCCTCACCGCCCTGCTCGCCCCGGTTTTAAGCCAGGCAGCCGACGCCACCTTCACCGCCCAGCAGTACCAGAGCGTGCTCGCCGGCAGTTGGCGCGACCCGGCCAACAGCGCCCGCGACGGTTATCGCCATCCGCAACAGACACTGGCGTTCTTTGGCTTGGGCGCCAAGCAAACCGTGATCGAGATCACCCCCGGTGGCGGCTGGTACAGCGAGGTGCTGGCACCGCTGCTCAAGGATCACGGGCATTACATCGCGGCGGTGCAGGCCGCGAGCAGCAGTGCCTATGCGCGCACCTCGGAAGAGAACCTGAAAAAGAAATTCGCGGCTGACCCTGTTCGGTACGGCAAGGCTGAGGTGGTCGAGTTCGACCCCAAGGCGCCGGTGTTCGGCAAACCCGCTTCGGCAGACGCCGTGCTGACATTCCGTAATGTGCATAACTGGGTCGCGGCCGATACCGCAGCGAAGACGTTCAGTGCCTTCTACACCGTGCTGAAACCGGGTGGCGTGCTGGGCGTGGAGGATCATCGGGCCAAGGAGGGGGCCGATCTGGACGCGATCAAAGACAGCGGTTACCTGACCACGGCCCAGGTGGTGAAACTGGCGACGGATGCCGGGTTCAAGCTGGCGGGACAGAGCGAAATCAACGCCAATCCGAAAGACACCAAGGACTATCCGGCTGGGGTGTGGACGTTGCCGCCGACATTGAAATTGGGGGAGCAGGATAAGGCCAAGTATGTGGCGATTGGCGAGTCGGATCGGATGACGTTGCGGTTTGTGAAGCCGGCCAAATAACCCGACTTGAAAGGTGTTCCAACGGTGGGAGCGGGCTTGCTCGCTCCCACCGTTCGGTCTCATTGGGCCTGAACGCTAGGCGTCGGCCGTGGGATCCATGTCCGGAAACATCACCTCGATAAACCCGAATTTGCTGAAGTCAGTGATCCGCGACGGGTACAACCGGCCGATCAAGTGATCGCACTCATGCTGCACCAACCGCGCATGAAAACCATCGGCAAACCGCACGATAGGTTCGCCCTTCGGATCAAACCCTTCATAGCGAATCTGCTGGTAACGGCTCACCGCGCCCCGCATGCCGGGCACGGACAGACAGCCTTCATACCCCTCTTCAAGCACCGGGCCCAGCGGCGTGATCAGCGGGTTGATCAGGATCGTCTGCGGCACCGGCGGCGCGTCCGGGTAGCGTTCGCTGGCCTCGAAACCGAAGATCACCAATTGCAGGTCAACGCCGATCTGCGGCGCGGCCAGGCCGACGCCGCCCACGTGTTCCATGGTCTGGAACATGTCATCGATCAATTGCCACAGTTCGGGGCTGTCGAACATTTCCGGCGGAACCGGAGGCGCGATACGCAGAAGGCGTTCGTCGCCCATTTTCAGGATTTCACGGATCATCGATCAGACTTCGTCAGGGGTGGGCTTGGAATGGTCCCGGCCAAGGCCTGAGACGTGCTGTTTTTCAACGGTGTGGCCGGGTTCATCGAACTCTTTTTCGCCAGGGTCCTTGCCCTCGGCGGACATGTGCTCGATCACCGCATTCATCTCCGCGCCCAGCAACAGCACGGCCGCAGAAATGTAGAAGTACAGGAGCAACACGATGATCGCACCGATGCTGCCATACATGGCGTTGTAGTCGGCAAAGGTTTTGACGTAATAACCAAAACCCAGGGAGGCCACGATCCAGACCACCACGGCCAGCACCGAGCCTGGGGTGATAAAGCGAAATTTCTGCTCGACGTCCGGCATCACGTAATACATGAGGGCCACGGCAAACATCAGCAGGATCACGATCAACGGCCAGCGCACGATGGTCCACAAGGTGACCACGAACTCCTGCATGCCGATCTGCCCCGCCAACCACTCCATCACCTGCGGGCCGAGCACCATCAACGCTGCAGCGGCCAACAGCATGCCGGCGATGCCGACGGTGTAGAAAATCGACAGCGGAAAGCGCTTCCAGATAGGCCGACCTTCGACCACGTCATACGCGGCGTTCATCGCACTCATCATCAGACGCACGCCGGCCGAGGCCGTCCACAGCGCAATCACGATACCCACCGACAACAGGCCACCCTTGGATTGCTGCAACTGGTCGATCACCGGGTTGACCTGCTCCAGGGCCTGGGGCGGCAACACCAGCTCGGACTGCAGGCGCAGCCAGGTAAAGAAGTCCGGCAGGTGCAGGAAACCGATCAGGGCAATCAGGAACAGCAGGAAGGGAAACAGCGAGAACAGCATCTGGTAGGCCAGCGCCGAGGCGTAGGTGGGCATCTCGTCATCGACAAATTCCTTGACGGTGCGCACCAGCACTTTGTGCAGCTTGAGGCCTTCTAGTACCGGGAAAATCATAGCGTCTCCTTTCGCCGCAAAAGGAAGGTTCGTGGGCGACTCAGGGGCCGTTTTCTACATCAAGGTAGCCTATTTGGCGACCTTGAAACAATTTCGAAACTTTAACCGCATCAGGTGACACAAAAACGGCCATCCGTGGATGGCCGTCGGGCTGCGTGAAACCAGCCAGCGATTCAGGCTTACTTGGTCGCTTTTTTCACGGCGTCTTTGGTATCGCCGACAGCTTTCTGAACTTCGCCTTTCTTTTCCTGCACCACGCCTTCAGCGCGCAGTTTGTCGTTGCCGGTGACTTTACCGACGCCTTGCTTAATGTTGCCGACCGCTTCGTTCGCTACGCCTTTAACCTTATCGGATGTACTGCTCATGGTATTTCTCCTGAAACAATCGATGGTTTTTGGTCATTACGTAAAGATTGACCTGAGGCCGTTCGGCAGAGTTTCAATTATTTTTGCGCAGGCATTTCATCGCCGGTTGCAGGTTTGGCTTTATGTTTTGCGGCCAACCCACGAGAATGCCCGGCACATTCAGGCTATAACGCTGAATAACAGATCCCGTAGGAAGGTTATGAAACTCAATAAAGCACAGGCCATCGCCCGCAGAAACACTGAACTGGGCGGTGCCGTACTCGGCGTCAACAACTGCCACTTCACCGACCTGGACAGCAAACGCAACATCTGGTGGTTCGACTTGCCGGTGGTGCGGATTGGCGTGGGCCAGTACGAGTGGATTCATCTGTTGATGCATAACGCCGAGACCGACCAGTTGCTGCATCTGAAGGTGCCGACGGTGTTCCTGCGCGAGAATCTTGAAGGCCTGGTGGTGCGCAACGCGGGCAAGCGCAAGCCGGAGATCACCCTGGAGCTGAGCGCGGATAAGGATTCGTTCTTGAAGGATGTGCGCCCTGCAGGCGCCGGTGTGAGCTTCGCGCAGTTCGCCCTGTAGAAAACGCATAAAAAATGTGGGAGGGGGCTTGCCCCCGATGCCGGTGTGTCAGCTGCAGATTGCTGACTGATACACCGCTATCGGGGGCAAGCCCCCTCCCACATGGGTATAGCGTTACTTTTTCAGACCGAGCTTCTTCAACTCTTCATCGCGCAACTCACGCCGCAGGATCTTGCCTACGTTGGTGGTCGGCAACGCATCGCGGAACTCCACGGCCCTGGGCACTTTGTAGGCGGTGACGTTGGCGCGCATGTGCTCCATCACCTGCTCCTTGGTCAGGGTTGCGCCTGGCTTGACCACGATAAACAGCTTGATGTGCTCCCCGGACTTCTCGTCCGGCACGCCGATGGCCGCGCACTGCAGCACCCCCGGCAAGCCCGCCAACACGTCTTCCAGTTCGTTGGGGTACACGTTGAAGCCCGAGACCAGGATCATGTCTTTCTTGCGGTCGACAATGCGCATATAGCCGTCGGGCTGGATGATCGCGATGTCACCGGTCTTCAGCCAGCCTTCGCTGTCGAGCATCTCGTCGGTGGCTTCCTGGCGCTGCCAGTAGCCCTTCATCACTTGCGGACCCTTGACGCAGAGCTCGCCGGTTTCACCCAGTGCGAGTTCGGTGCCGTCGTCGGCGATGACTTTACACACGGTGGACGGCACGGGAATGCCGATGGTGCCGATCTGGATGTGCTGGATCGGGTTCACGGTAGCCACGGGGCTGGTTTCGGTCATGCCGTAGCCTTCGCAGATGCCACAGCCGGTCACGGCCTTCCAGCGTTCAGCGGCTGCCAGTTGCAATGCCATGCCGCCCGACAGGGTGACTTTCAGCGCGGAGAAGTCCAGCTTGCGGAAGGCTTCGTTGTTGCACAGCGCGACGAACAGGGTGTTCAAGCCGACAAAGCCGCTGAACTTCCACTTCGACAGCTCCTTGACCATCGCCGGCAGGTCGCGCGGGTTGCTGATCAGGATGTTGTGGTTGCCGATCAGCATCATCGCCATGCAATGAAAGGTGAACGCATAGATGTGGTACAGCGGCAGCGGCGTGATCAGGATCTCGCAACCTTCGTTGAGGTTGGAACCCATCAGCGCCTTGCATTGCAGCATGTTCGCGACCAGGTTGCGGTGAGTGAGCATCGCGCCCTTCGCCACGCCGGTGGTGCCGCCAGTGTATTGCAGCACGGCTACATCGCCGCTGGCCGGGTTGGCGTCGCTGACCGGTTGGCCATGCCCCTTGGCCAACACGTCGTTGAACTTGATCGCCTTGGGCAAGTGAAACGCCGGGACCATTTTCTTCACGTACTTGATGACGCTGTTGATCAGCAGGCGCTTGAGCGGCGGCAACAGGTCAGCGACTTCAGTGACGATCACGTGCTTGATGGCGGTCTTGGGCACGACCTTTTCCGCCAGGTGAGCCATGTTGGCCAGGCAGACCAAGGCCTTGGCCCCGGAGTCGTTGAATTGGTGTTCCATTTCCCGCGCGGTGTACAGCGGGTTGGTGTTGACCACGATCAGGCCGGCGCGGATGGCACCGAATACGGCAACCGGGTACTGGAGGACGTTGGGCAACTGCACGGCGATGCGGTCGCCGGGCTTCAAGTCGGTATGTTGCTGCAGGTACGCGGCGAAGGCGCCGGACAATTCATACAATTCACCGTAGGTGATTGTCTTGCCCAGGTTGCTGAAAGCCGGTTTGTTGGCGAAGCGCTGGCAGGACTGCTTCAGTACCGCCTGAATATTCGGATACTCGTCTGGATTGATTTGTGCAGCAATCCCGGCGGGGTACTTATCCTTCCAAAAGTCTTCGTTCATGGAAGCCCACTCCTCAGCGACGTCAGCGACGCGAATTCATCATCGCATTTGATGCGATTATTATTGGTGTATGTTTTTTTAGGTGAATCTGGCGCTTTCAAGCAGGCCGAGACGTCACAAAGCGCGCCGAGAGTAGCAGCTTTGCCAAGGGCCGCCTAGAGCCAAAGAAGGGGCCCACGGTCATAAACACGACTGTCCTACAATAATTGGTCACGCTTTAAACGAAGCCGAAATACGCTCATGAATGGCTCTGGAACGAGGCTTTCAGGACAACACAGTCCCCATGTGGGAGGGGGCTTGCCCCCGATGGCGCCGGTTCAGTCGACATATGTTGTGACTGACCTACCGCCATCGGGAGCAAGCCCCCTCCCACATTTTTACTGCATTTCAAATCAGGCGATGTCGCGCAACTCACGCCGCAAAATCTTGCCAACCGGCGTCATCGGCAACGACTCACGCAACACAATATGCTTGGGCACCTTGTACCCCGTGAAGTTGGTCTTGCAGTACGCCTTCAATTCCTCAAGGCTCACCCCTTGCGCACGCGCCACCACAAACAGCTTCACCGCCTCCCCGGTGCGATCATCCGGTACGCCGATCACGGCACAGTTGGCCACCGCCGGGTGGGCCATCACCACGTCTTCGATCTCGTTGGGGTACACGTTGAAGCCCGAGACGATGATCAGGTCCTTCTTGCGGTCGACAATGCGCACAAAGCCATCGTCATCGATCACTGCAATGTCGCCGGTCTTCAGCCAACCTTCGGCGTCCAGCGCTTCGGCGGTGGCAGCCGGTTGCTGCCAGTAGCCCTTCATCACCTGCGGGCCCTTGATGCACAGCTCGCCGCGTTCACCCAACGGCAGTTCGAGGCCCTGGTCATCAATCACCTTCATTGCCGTGGCTGGCACAGGAATGCCCACGGTGCCCAGGCGTGATTTGTTGCCGTAGGGGTTGGTGCTGGCCACAGGGGACGTTTCGGTGAGACCGTAGCCCTCGCCTATCGCACAGCCGGTGATCTGCTCCCAGCGCTCGGCCGTGGCCTTGATCAGCGCGGTGCCGCCGGAGTTGGTGAGCTTGAGGTGGGAAAAATCCAGGCTTTTGAAATCCGGGTGGTCCATCAAGGCCACAAACAGCGTGTTGAGCCCCAACAGCCCGGTAAAGCGCCACTTTTTAAGCTCCTTGATAAAGCCGCCGATGTCGCGCGGGTTGGTGATCAGCACGTTGTGATTGCCGGACACCATCATGCACATGCAATTCGCGGTGAAAGCATAGATGTGGTAAAGCGGCAGCGGCGCGATCATCACCTCCTGCCCTTCCTTGATCAGTGGATGGCCGTCCTCGCCGGTCTGGGACATGCAGGCGCGCACCTGTTGCATGTTTGCCACCAGGTTGCCGTGGGTGAGCATCGCGCCCTTGGCCAAGCCAGTGGTGCCGCCGGTGTATTGCAGCACGGCGATGTCATCCAGGGTCACCGGGTGGCGGGTCACCCCCAGGCCTGCGCCCATGCGCAGGGCGCGCTTGAACGACACCGCGCGCGGCAGGCTGTAGGCCGGGACCATCTTCTTGACCTTGTCGACCAGGGTGTTCACCAGCCAACCCTTTGCGGCGGGCATGAAGTCGCCCATCTTGGCTTCGATCAGGTAGTCGATCTCGGTGTCGCTGCACACCTCTTGCACCCGCGAACCGAAGAGGTTGAGGTAGACCAACGCACGCACACCGGCATCCTTGAACTGGTGACGCATCTCGCGCGGGGTGTACAGCGGGTTGGTGTTGACCACGATCAGCCCGGCGCGCAAGGCACCGAACACGGCAACCGGGTAATGCAGCACGTTGGGCATCTGCACCGCAATGCGCTCGCCCGGCTTGAGGTCGGTGTGCTGCTGCAGGTAGCCGGCGAACGCTGCGCTCTGGCGTTCAAGCTCGGCGTAGGTCAGGGTGATGCCCATGTTGCTGAATGCCGGACGGTCGGCAAAGGCCTTGCAGGAACGCTCGAAGACTTCGATCACCGACTTGTAGGCCGCGAGGTCGATGTCATTGGGTACGCCCGCCGCGCGTTTGTCATTCCAGAAATCAGGTTGCATTATTCTTGTCCTCTTACCTGAGTGTGTCCGGCCGCTGCTGGTGTAAAACCTCTACATCTATAAAAAGCGGAGCTCAGGGGACGTTAGCAGCTATGGCCAAACAGGCAAATACAGGAAAGAGCGTCATTAACTGTGTGAATCTTCCTACAAGGCCCTGCACTGATCAGACGCTTCCCTCGGGATGAGCTATACACTGGAACGAACCTGAGCAGACCAGACCTTGAGCAGACCTTGAGAAAAGGAACCGCCATGAACCACAGCACCTTCTGGCTGACCGCGAATGACCGCTGCCGCCTGTACGTCAATCAATGGATGCCCGACGGTCCGCCCAAGGCCCTGGTGATGCTCTCCCATGGGATGGCCGAGCACAGCGGGCGCTACGCACGCTTGGCCGAAGCCTTGTGCGGTGCCGGCTACGGCCTTTACGCGCTGGACCAGCGTGGCCACGGCCGTACCGCCGATGAAGGCACGTTGGGTCTGTACGCAGAGAAGGACGGCTGGAACAAGGTGGTGGGCGACCTGGCCAGCCTCAACCAGCATATCGGCCAGCAGCAGCCGGGGTTACCGATCATTCTGCTTGGGCACAGCATGGGCAGTTACATCGCCCAGGCCTACTTGGTGCACCACAGCGCCAGCCTGACCGGGGCGATCCTCAGCGGTTCGAATTTCCAGCCGGTGGCGCTGTACCGCGCCGCGCGGGTGATCGCACGGGCCGAGCGCCTGCGCCAGGGCTTGCGCGGGCGCAGTGCGCTGATCGAGTTCCTGTCGTTTGGATCGTTCAACAAGGCGTTCAAACCCAATCGCACCGCTTTCGACTGGCTCAGCCGCGACCCGGCGGAAGTCGACAGGTACATCAACGACCCGCTGTGTGGGTTCCGCTGCACCAATCAGCTGTGGATCGACCTGCTCGGCGGCTTGCAGCAAATCAGCAAAGCGTCCAATCTCGCGCAGATCGATCCCGGCCTGCCGATCCTGGTGATGGGCGGCGAATGTGATCCGGTGAGTGAGGGCAAGCGTCTCAAACACCTGGCCCACGCCCTGCGTGAAGCCGGCTGCCAGCACCTGCAATTGACGATTTACCCGCAGGCGCGTCACGAAGTGTTCAATGAGACCAACCGCGATGACGTCACCGCGGATGTGCTGACGTGGCTCGACCAGGCCCTGACCTTGCACAGGCCCGCCCGCTGCGAATGAATTTTCACTTAAAATCAAACAGTTAAATTACCGATTAGCCACAGGATGCACCTTTAGATGACCCAGGTAACCAACACCCCGTACGAAGCCCTCGAAGTCGGCCAGACCGCCAGCTACAGCAAATTGGTGGAAGAGCGCGATATCCAGTTGTTCGCCGCGATGTCCGGTGACCACAACCCGGTGCATTTGGATGCCGAATACGCCAAGGCGACCATGTTCAAGGAGCGTATCGCCCACGGCATGTTCAGCGGCGCCCTGATCAGTGCGGCGGTGGCCTGTGAGCTGCCTGGGCCGGGCACGATCTATATCGGCCAGCAGATGACCTTCCAGAAGCCGGTGAAGATCGGCGACACGCTGACGGTGCGCCTGGAGATCCTCGAAAAACTGCCGAAGTTCCGCGTGCGCATTGCCACCCGTGTATTCAACCAGCGCGATGAGTTGGTGGTGGACGGCGAGGCGGAAATTCTGGCGCCGCGTAAGCAGCAAGTCGTGACCCTGACCGAGTTGCCGCCGATCAGCATTGGCTAAAACTTATGCAATACGAATGTGGGAGGGGGCTTGCCCCCGATAGCGGTAGATCAGTCACAAGATGCAGTGATTGACACTCCGCAATCGGGGGCAAGCCCCCTCCCACATTTCTTACAGCATTTACAGCACAGGGCTTACGACTGGGCGCGAGCCTGGTTACGCAGGGCTTTTACTTGGTCGTGGTTGCGTTGTGCGCCGTGGAACTGACGCTCAACCAGGTCACGAATGCCCAGCAGGTTGTGCTTGTTGATCTTCTCGATCGCTTCCTTGTAAGCCTTCAGGGCGTGGTCTTCACCGCGCTCGGCTTCGTTCAGCACGGCCTCTTCATCTTTACCGGTGACCATCGACTTCACGTCGACCCAGCCACGGTGCAGGGCGCCGGCCACGCTGCCGGACTCTTCCGGATCGCCACCCAGAGCACGAACAGCGGTCTGCAGCTCGGCAGCCGCAGTAGCACAGTCAGCAGAACGTTTCACAAACAGGGCTTTGAGCTCTGGATGCTTGATGTCTTCAGCACAAGTCGCGAAGCCTTTCTGGCCGTCTTTGCTGGTCTCGATCAGGTCGTTGAGTACGGAGATCGATTCTTTGTTGATGTCAGTCATTTTTCAATTCCTTGTGCGGGTTTAGAAACGTGTCTTAGTAATTGCAGCGCCCGTGCCAGGTTTTGACAAACAACTTTTCTATTAATTATCAATAGCTTACGAATTATTGAACCATCTGTATGTACGTTATTTGCATGATCTGTCATTTGGCCTTCATGCAGAATGCCTGTATTTTCGAAGACCTCGCCTCTACCGCCTGAAGCTCATGAACCCGGAAAAACTCGAACTGCTGATCACCCGCGAAATGCCCTTCGGCAAATACAAGGGACGGATCATCGCCGACCTGCCCGGCCCTTACCTGAACTGGTTCGCCCGCGAGGGTTTCCCCCACGGTGAACTCGGCGGTTTGCTGGCATTGATGCAGGAAATCGACAGCAACGGTTTGTCTGAACTGCTTGAACCCCTGCGCGCCAAACACGGCAAGCCCGCCCCTCGTCATTAAGAGCCACCTATGCCACGGAATGCAGACAACGAACGTCACTGGCAGGCCGTCGCGCAGCGCTATGCGCTGGATCCCGGCCCGATCAATCTGGAAAACGGCTATTTCGGCCGCATGAGCCACGCGGTGCAAACGCACTATCTGGAGCAGGTTGCGTTTATCAACCGCAGTAACTCGCTGTATGTGCGTCAGACGTTCGAGCAGGGTGAGAATGTGGAGATTCGTCGACAACTCGGCGAGCTGATGGAGGCTGATCCCGAATCGCTGGCGTTTACCCGTAACGCCACCGAAGCCTTGCAATCACTGATCCGCAACTACAACTGCCTGCAACCGGGTGACCAGGTGCTGATCAGCGAACTGGAGTACGACACGGTCAAGGGGGCCATGCGCTGGTTGGCGCGTTACCGTGGCGTGGAGGTGATCGAACTGTCCCACACTCACCCGGCCAGTTTCGACAGCCTCGTGCAAACCTATCGTGACGCGTTCACTCAGTACCCGCGCCTCAAGTTGATGGCGCTGACCCACGTTACCCACCGCACCGGGCTGGTCATGCCCGTTGCCGCGATTGCCCAGGCGGCGCGCGAGCATGATATCGACGTGATCCTCGATGGCGCCCATGCCCTGGGCCAAATCGAGTTCAACCTCGCCGAGTTAGGCATTCAGTTTGCCGGTTTCAACCTGCACAAATGGATCGGCGCGCCGCTGACCCTGGGCTTTCTGTACATCGCCCCGGAGCGCCTGGCCGATATCGACCCGGACATGGGCGAGTTTCACTACCCGGCTACCGACGTACGCGCACGCACGTCCTACAGCACGCCGAACTTTCCGGCGCTGATGACACTGCCATTGGTGTTTGAAGAGCACCGGAAGTTGGGTGGCTCGGCGGCCAAGGGTGCGCGGGTTAATTACCTGCGGGATTTGTGGGTGAACCAAGTGCGGGCTTTGCCGGGGATTGAAGTGCTGACGCCGGATGATCCCAGGTTGTATTGCGGGATTACGGCGTTCAAGTTTGTCGGAAGGGACCAGCAGGTGATGGTGGATCGGTTGCTCAGGGACTTTGACTTGTTTACTACCACGCGTGTCGGTGCAGCATTTGGCACGTGTATCCGGGTAACGCCGGGGCTAGTGACTTCAGCTGCGGACATCAGCGTGTTGGTGAACGCGATTACCCAACTGAACGCAGACTAAAAATGTGGGAGCGGCGTTGAATTCAAGTTTTCTACAGGCAAAAAAAAGCGGCACACCGACCAAGTGCGCCGCAAAAATGCCGTTAAGCACAGCAACAACGATTCGGTAAATCAGCTCAATCCAGCAGCGCCAGCGCCTGTGCGGTGACTTCCTGGATGCGGGCCCAGTCGCCGTTCTTGACCCACTCCGGGTCCAGCATCCAGCTACCTCCCACGCACATCACGTTTTTCAACGCCATGTAGTTTTTGATGTTGGCCGGGCCCACGCCGCCGGTTGGGCAGAACTTCACTTCGCCGAACGGGCCGCCCAGGGCCTTGATGGCCGCGACGCCGCCGCTGACTTCGGCCGGGAACAGCTTGAAGCGGCGGTAGCCCAGGCCATAGCCTTCCATGATGCCCGAGGCATTGCTGATGCCCGGCAGCAGCGGGATCGGGCTGTGCACCGAGGCTTCCAGCAAGTCGCGGGTAATGCCAGGGGTGACGATGAATTGCGAACCGGCCACTTCGGCCGCTTCGAGCATGTGACGGTCGAGTACGGTGCCGGCACCGGTGCACAGTTCAGGACGTTGCTCACGCAGCACCTGAATGGCCTTGAGGCCGAACTCGGAACGCAGGGTCACTTCCAATGCGGTCAAACCACCGGCTGCCAGGGCATCGGCCAGCGGCAGGATGTCCTGTTCGCGGGCGATGGTGATCACCGGCAGGATCCGCGCCTTGGCGCAGAGGCTGTCGATCAGGGCAACTTTATCCGCCATGGACACGGTCGGTTGAGGGCTTTTCATAGCGGCTGATCCTTGGCTCATGGGCACCAGTAAATCTCTAATGTGGGTTGCAAAAACGCGCGAATCGGCATGGCAGCAACGTCGTTGCTGGCCAGCGCGGCGCTCAAGGTGGTCAACTTCGAACTGCCGGAAATCGACAGCACGGTGTAGTTCGCCGTGGCCAGCAACGCGCGACTCATGGTCAGGCGCTGGTGCGGCACGGTCGGCGCCAGCATCGGCCAGCAACGGCGGGTACCGTCGGCCTGCAGTGCTTCAGCGAGGTTCGGACTGTTGGGAAACAGCGAAGCGGTGTGGCCGTCATCGCCCATGCCCAATACCAGCACATCAATGGCGGGCAGCTCGGCCAGCAGGCGATCGGCCTGTTCGGCGGCCTCTTCAAGGTTGGCCGCAGCGCTGTAGAGGCTGAGGAACTTGGCTTTAGCCGCCGGGCCTTGCAACAGGTTTGCTTTGAGCAAACCGGCGTTGCTGTCCGCGTGCTCCACCGGTACCCAGCGCTCATCAGCCAGGGTAACGGTGACCTTGGACCAGTCCAGGCCTTGCTTGGCCAGGTTCTGGAAAAACGCGACGGGGCTACGGCCGCCGGAGACGACCAGCGTCGCTTCGCCACGGGCACTGATGGCCTCACGCAGTTGTTCGGCCACGTCATTAGCCAGGCCGTCCGCCAACAAGGCAGGCGTACGGAACTCATGGGCCGTCACACCCTGAGGCAGTTTCAATTCAGATATCGCCATACCACGACCTCCCATCCCGCGTGATCAGTGCAATCGAGCTCATCGGCCCCCAGGAACCCGCCGCGTACGGCTTGGGCGCATCACCGGACTTTTTCCACCCGGCAATCAACTGGTCACACCACTTCCACGCGGCTTCGATTTCATCTTTGCGAACAAACAGGTTCTGATTGCCGCGCATCACTTCCAGCAACAACCGCTCGTAGGCATCCGGGATACGGGCGCTGCGGTAGGTGTCGGAAAAATTCAGTTGCAGCGGGCCGCTGCGCAGTTGCATGCCCTTGTCCAGGCCCTGCTCCTTGGTCATCACGCGCAAGGAAATACCTTCGTCCGGCTGCAGGCGGATGATCAGTTTGTTGCTGATCTGCAGGCGCTGCTCGGGGGCGAAGATGTAGTGGGACGGTTCCTTGAAGTGGATGACGATCTGCGACAGCTTTTGCGGCATACGCTTGCCGGTGCGCAGGTAGAACGGCACCCCGGCCCATCGCCAGTTGCGGATATCGGCACGCAGGGCGACGAAGGTCTCGGTGTCGCTCTGGGTGTTGGAGTTCTCTTCTTCCAGGTAACCCGGCACCGGCTTGCCGGCGCTGTAGCCGGCGATGTACTGGCCGCGTACCACTTGGGTGGTCAGGCCATCCGGGCTGATCGGCGCCAGGGCCTTGAGCACTTTGACCTTCTCGTCGCGGATGCTGTCGGCGGACAGGTCGGCCGGCGGGTCCATGGCGATCAGGCAAAGCAGTTGCAGCAGGTGGTTCTGGATCATGTCACGCAGCTGGCCGGCCTTGTCGAAATAGCCCCAACGGCCTTCGATACCGACCTGCTCGGCCACGGTGATTTCCACGTGGGAGATGTAGTTCTGGTTCCACTGGGTTTCGAACAGGCTGTTGGCGAAACGCAGGGCGATCAGGTTCTGGACGGTCTCTTTGCCTAGGTAGTGGTCGATGCGGTAGGTGCGGTTCTCCGGGAAAAACTGCGCCACGGCATCGTTGACCTTGCGCGAGGACTCCAGGTCCGAACCGATGGGTTTTTCCAGCACCACGCGGGTGTTTTCCGCCAGGCCGACCTTGGACAGGTTCTCGCAGATCGCTCCGTACACCGCCGCCGGGGTGGCGAAGTAGGCGATCAGGCGCTGCGCAGTGCCGGCGATTTCCGCCAGGGCCACGTAGTCATCGGCTTTCATGAAGTCGACGTGAACATAGGTCAGGCGCGCCAGGAAACGCTGGGCGATGGTTTCGTCCAGTTCCTTGCCGACGTATTTGCGCAGTGCTTGTTCGATGTGCGCCAGGTGCTGCTGCTCGGAACCGGCTTCACGGGCCAGGGCCAGGATGCGCGTGTCGTCGTGCAGGAGCCCCGCGCCATCAAGTTGGTAGAGGGCAGGAAATAACTTGCGCAGCGCCAGATCACCCAAGGCGCCAAACAGGGCAAAGGTGCAGGGTTCTACGGTTATCGAAGGCATGATGTTTGTTCTTTTATCAAGTTAAGCTACAAATACCTTTTTTCAAGGCATCACTCAAGGAAAAATGTAGTAATAACCACAACATTTTCCCGAAATACGCATTCCGAGTGGTGGTGTTCAGCTACCCTCAGTAGGATAGGCCACCGCAAAAGACCACTTATCGATTGGTTACCACCCTAATTTGCATCGTCGCCCGAAGGAAAGACTGAATGGACCGCGTGCGAAATCTTCTGGAACAGATCCGGAACCGCCTCGAAGAATTGAACAAGGCCGAGAAAAAAGTCGCCGAGGTCATCCTGCTCAACCCGCAGCAGGCGACCCGCTTCTCCATTGCCGCCCTCGCCCAGGCTGCCTCGGTCAGTGAACCGACGGTCAACCGTTTCTGCCGTTCGTTCGGCGTGAGCGGTTACCCTGAACTTAAATTGCAACTGGCGCAAAGCCTGGCCAGCGGCGCCGCGTATGTCAGCCGCGCCGTGGAGGCCGATGATAACCCTGAGGCCTACACCCAGAAGATCTTTGGCAGCGCCATTGCGTCCCTGGACAGCGCCTGCCAGGCCCTGGACCCGGCGCTGATCAGCAAGGCCGTGGACCTGTTGATCCAGGCACGGCAAATCCACTTCTTCGGCCTGGGCGCTTCGGCCCCGGTGGCCATGGATGCGCTGCACAAGTTTTTCCGCTTCAACCTGGCCGTGACCGCGCACGCGGACGTGCTGATGCAGCGCATGATCGCGTCGGTGGCGCACACGGGCGAGTTGTTCGTGATCATTTCCTACACCGGGCGTACCCGTGAGCTGGTGGAAGTGGCGCGTATCGCGCGGGAAAACGGCGCGTCAGTGCTGGGCGTGACGGCCGAGAACTCACCGCTGGCCAAGGCCAGTACCGTGAGCCTGAACATTCCGCTGCCGGAAGACACCGACATCTATATGCCGATGACCTCGCGGATCATCCAATTGACGGTGCTGGATGTGCTGGCAACCGGCATGACCTTGCGCCGTGGCGTGGATTTCCAGCCGCATTTGCGCAAGATCAAAGAGAGCTTGAATGACAGCCGGTACCCGGTGGGCGACGAGTTCAACTGAGCCAGGCTGTGTGTTGGTTTCACTGGCCTCATCGGGGGCAAGCCCCCTCCCACAGTTTAATTTGTGAATACCTTCAAGTGTGGGAGGGGGCTTGCCCCCGATGAGGCCATCAACCACACCGCTAAACCCCAGCCCGCGCCTGCAAACTCAGATGCGCCCGCTCCCCCGGCGCCAAACTCGCCCCCGCCATCGCCGACTCCACGCACACAAACCCCGACGCCTCGTTGAAGCTCACGCCTAACAACGGCCGACTGCCTGGGTGCCACACCACCGTGTCGGCGCTGTCGCCGGTGTCGATGCACAGTTCACGCTGCCAGGCGTGGTCCTTGAGTTGCAATTCGCCTTCGTGATGGAACACCCGCTGGCACCCGCCCTCCACCCGCAGCTCGCCTTCCTGCTGGCAAACCTGGCGATTGAGCTGGTCGTAACCTTGTGCACCGTCGAGCCCAGACAGCGCTACCTCGTCAACGTGACCAATACGCCAGTAAGCGTGCAACGCATGGCTCAACTGGCACGGCAGCTCGTCCTGATGCTCGGTGCTCAGGCGCAATTCCAGGGTGTCGCCCAAGTGCGCGTGGAGGTCGACCTGCCAGTCGCACAGCTGCAATTGCCAGTGGAGGCGCACGCCGTCATCGTCGGTGCTGCTGTCGAGCAGTTTCCAGTCGATCAAGCGCGCCCAGCCATGGGACGGCCAGGCATTCTCACTCGGATGGCGGCCATACCACGGCCAGCACACCGGTACGCCACCACGGATGGCGCCAACTTGCGGCCACTTGGCTGCACACCACAGCCAGGGTTTTTGGCCACGGGGCTGGAAATGCAACAGTTGCGCGCCCTGGCGACTGAACACCGCCTGGCACAGCGGGTGGTCGATCACCAGCACGTCGCGCATCTGGAAGCGCTCCCAGGCGAACACAGGACGCTCGCGCAGGGATTTGAAAAAGCGTTGCAGCGGTTGCTCATGCATGTGCCACGGTCCTGAATATCTTCACAATGCAACCCAAAAAAAAGCGGATAGCCATGGCTACCCGCAAAATGCGCACAGAGAGAAGGAGCTTATCGCAACAGCGTTAGAACGTAGACTGAATTTTCAGGCCCGCCACCAGCGCGTTGTCGACTTTATCCACGCCGCCCGGTTGGACGACGTATTGCAGGTTGGGACGCACGGTCAGCCAGTTGGTGACGTGGAAGCCGTAGTTGATTTCGAAGTTGTACTCGGTTTCGCGGATCGGCGAGAACAGCGCGTTGTCGTAGTCGTTCACGCCATTGGCGACGTTGAGCAGTTCGGCGTTTTTCTTCACGTCGTCGTTGACGTGCAGACGTGCGGCACCAATACCCACGTCGTCTTTTGGACGCGCATCGAATGGGCCTTTGTACACCAGCATCAACGACTGGTAGTTATCGACCAGGTTGGTTTCTTTGTCGTGGAAGGTCGCGTTAGCCGCGATGTTCAGGCCACGCGAAGCGTCGCCGTTGTGCGTGGTGAGTTGTTGTTGGGCAACGAACCAGTAGCCTTTCTTGCTGCTGCGGGTACGGTATGCAGCACGCGTGGTGGCGGCATCGTTGCCGTTCACGTCTTCACGTACGTCAGCGGCATCGGCGGCACTTTTGTAGTAACCCACACGGTATTCGCCCGGCAGGTTATTAACCTTCGGCGACCAGACCAATTCCACCGGAATCACGGTACCTTTGGTGCCGCTGCCGCTGAGCTTGAAGCCATTGCCGTGCTCGAGCTGCGATGGGTTCTGGTTGTACGCACCGATTTGCGCATACAGCTCAGGCGTGATGTTGTATTTCACGCGGATCGCGGCTTGGCTGACGGGCCAGTTGTACCAGGTGTTCACATAGTTACCGACCTGCGAGCCGCAGAACGACAGGTTCTGGAAGTCGCATGGGAAGGTGTTGAAGTCTTCGCCTTCACCGAAGTAACCGAGTTTCACGTCCAACTTGTTGTCGAACATCTGGTGCTGGATCCAGAACTGGGTCAGACGCACCATGTGGCCACGGCCGTAGACTTCCATGGAGGAACTCAGCGTGCCGGCACGCGGGTCGCCAATGCGGTCGTTGGAGATGTTCTGGCCATTACGGTTGGTAAACTGGATCTTGGCCTGGGTGTTATCCCAGCCCCACAGCTTTTGCAGGTCCAGTGCTACGCCCAGACCGAACTGGTCAGAGTAACGGCCGGTCCTGTCGTCGTTGTAGCCGCCGCGCAGGTTGGCGCCCATTTCCCCTACGTAGTCAGCCTTGATGTCGATACCTTGCTCGATCAGCTTGGTACGCTCACCACCCCAATCGCCGGTCATCCACTTGGAGTCGGCACTGAATGCATCGGCCGCCATCGCATTGGCGGACAAAACCAGGGCTGCTGCAGCTGACATTTGGCAGATCAGCCGAGTGTTGTTGTGTTGCTTTTTCATCCCTACATCCTCGTCTTTATTGTTATTAAACTGTTTTTATCTAACGCGGGTTACTTTTTTATTTAAAACAACAACTTAGCTGCTTCAGCGGCCTTTGAATTGGGCCACGTTGTCGGCATGCCCCTGTGCGGGCAATGAAGAAGCAGTGCCTAGGCGTTCGCCAGTGTTGGCGTCGAACAGCAATACCTTGGCCGGATCAAATTGCAGGGTCAGGGTCTCGCCGACCTGGGGCGCCACATCCGGCGCCAAACGGCAGCAGACCTTGGTGTCATTGAGCTGCACGAACACCAGGGTGTCCGGACCGGTCGGTTCGGTGACCTGGACTTCAGCGCGAATGCTCGACGAACCGTTGCCCTCACCCGCCGCCAACACGATCTGCTCCGGGCGCAGGCCCAGAATCACATCACGGTCCTCCAGGCCTGCGTCGTTCATGCCTAGCGGCAATTCGCAACGGGCCTGGCCGCTGTCGAGCAGCGCGACCAAACGACCTTCCTTGCGTTTTAGGCGCATAGGAACGAAGTTCATTGGTGGTGAACCGATAAAGCTTGCCACAAACAGGTTGGCCGGGTCGTTGTAAATTTCTTTCGGCGTGCCGAATTGTTGGATGATGCCGTCCTTCATCACCGCCACTTTGTCGCCCAGGGTCATCGCTTCGATCTGGTCGTGGGTCACGTAGACCGTGGTGGTCTTGAGGCGCTGGTGCATCAGTTTCATTTCGGTGCGCATCTCGACGCGCAGCTTGGCGTCGAGGTTGGACAGCGGCTCGTCGAACAGGTAGATCTTCGGCCGGCGCGCCAGGGCCCGGCCCATGGCCACACGCTGTTGCTGGCCACCGGACAGTTGACCCGGCTTGCGGTTGAGCAGGTGTTCGATCTGCAGCAGCTTGGCCACGCGCGCCACTTCGGCGTCGATGTCCGCCTGGGCCATCTTGCGGATCTTGAGGCCGAACTCGATGTTCTGGCGCACGCTCATGGTCGGGTACAGCGCGTAGGACTGGAACACCATGGCGATGTCACGGTCCTTGGGGCTCATGCCACTCACGTCTTGGTCGCCGATCATGATCGCGCCGCCGGTGATGGTTTCCAGGCCGGCGATGCAGTTCATCAGCGTGGATTTGCCGCACCCCGAAGGGCCGACCAGGATCAGGAACTCGCCTTCCTTGATCGACAGTTCGATGTTCTTCAAGGTGTCGGGCAGGCCGGCGCCATAGGTCTTGTTTACATTGCGAAGTTCAAGCGTAGCCATGATTACCCCTTGACCGCGCCGGCCGTGAGGCCGCGCACGAAATACTTGCCTGCGATCACATAGACCAGCAGGGTCGGCAGCCCGGCGATCATCGCCGCCGCCATATCCACGTTATATTCCTTGGCCCCGGTGCTGGTGTTGACCAGGTTGTTCAGCGCCACCGTGATGGGCTGGGAGTCGCCGCTGGAGAACACCACACCGAACAGGAAGTCGTTCCAGATCTGGGTGAACTGCCAGATCAGGCAGACCATGATGATCGGAGTGGACATCGGCAGAATGATCTGACGGAAGATGGTGAAGAAACCGGCGCCGTCCAGGCGTGCCGCCTTGATCAGCGCATCCGGAATGCTCACGTAGTAGTTACGGAAGAACAGCGTGGTGAACGCCAGGCCGTAGACCACGTGCACAAACACCAGGCCGGTGGTGGTGCTGGCCAGGCCCATCTTGCCGAGGGTGAACGACGCCGGCAGCAGTACGGTCTGGAACGGCAGGAAGCAGCCGAACAGCAGCAAACCGAAGAACAGCTGCGAACCACGGAAGCGCCAGAACGACAGCACATAACCGTTCAACGCACCGATGGCGGTGGAGATCAGCACAGCGGGAACGGTGATCTTGATCGAGTTCCAGAAGTAGCCATCCACGGTGGCCCAGGCCTTGACCCAGCCGATGCCGGAGACCACGGTCGGCCAGCTCAGCAGGTTGCCGGTGCTGATGTCTTCCGGGGTCTTGAAGCTGGTCAGCAGCATCACCACCAGCGGCACCAGGTACAGCAGCACGGCGAGGATCAGCACCGCGTAGATCGCGATGCGACTCAGGCTGATGGCAGGTTTGGAGGCGAGACTAGTCATTACGTTTGGTCCTCAGCTCGGAATAGAGGTAAGGCACGATGATCGCGAGGATCGCACCGAGCATCAGGATTGCACTGGCCGAGCCCATGCCCATCTGGCCACGGCTGAAGGTGAACGAGTACATGAACATCGCTGGCAGGTCGGACGAGTAGCCCGGGCCGCCGGCCGTCATCGCCGCCACCAGGTCGAAGCTCTTGATCGCAATGTGCGCCAGGATCATCACCGCACTGAAGAACACCGGACGCAGGCTTGGCAGCACCACGCTCCAGTAGATGCGCGGCAGGCTCGCACCGTCGATCTGTGCGGCACGGATGATCGATTGATCAACGCCACGCAGGCCGGCGAGGAACATCGCCATGATGAAGCCCGAGGCTTGCCAGACGGCGGCGATCACCAGGCAGTAGACCACGCGGTCCGGGTCGATCAGCCAGTCGAGACGGAAGCCTTCCCAGCCCCAGTCACGCAGGAGTTTGTCCAGGCCCATGCCCGGGTTGAGCAGCCATTTCCAGGCGGTACCGGTGACGATCATGGAGAGCGCCATCGGGTACAGGTAAATGGTGCGGATAAAGCCTTCACGACGGATTTTCTGGTCGAGGAAGATCGCCAGTGTCACGCCGATGACCAAGGTGATACCGATAAACATCCCGCCGAACAAGGCCAGGTTTTTGCTCGCGACCCACCAGCGATCGTTGTCGAACAGGCGCTCGTACTGTGCAAGCCCTGCCCATTTGTAACTCGGCAGGAACGTCGATGTGGTGAACGACAGTACAAACGTCCACAGGATGTAGCCGTAAAAGCCCACCAACACGATGAACATGCTGGGCGCCAGCACCAGTTTGGGTAGCCAGCGCTGCAGTGCATCGAACGGCGAGGCTTTGCTGAACACAGCAACAGAACTCATGGGAAAATCCAGTACAGGGAAAAAGGACTACAGCCTGTCGGAGCCAGTGTGTTGTGGCGAAGGCGCTCCGCCTTTGGGGGTGCTTCGCACCCCAGCGGGAGCAAGCTCCCTCGCCACAGCAACCCGACTCCTACAAAAGGTGTTACTTGGCAGACTTGATCGCAGCGCCGAGTTTCTTGGCGGTGTCGGCCGGGTCGGCTTTCGGGTCGTTGATGTAGTTGGTCACGACATCAAAGAACGCACCTTGCACAGCCAGGGTGGTGGCCATGTTGTGCGCCATGCTTGGCTGCAGGCCGCCGGTCTTGGCGTCTGCCAGGAAGTCCTTGGCGGCAGTCTGGGCACAAGAGTCAAAGCCGAGCTTGTCCATTTCATTGAGCATGTCGGTACGAACCGGGATCGAGCCTTTGTTGATGCTGAAGACTTTCTGGAAGTTTTCACCCAGCACGACCTTGGCAATGTCCTGCTGACCCGCAGCCGTGCCTTTGTCTTTCTGCTTGAACACCGCCAGGGAGTCGATGTTGTAGGTGAAGGCTTTGTCGGTGCCTGGGAAGGCTACGCACTCGTAGTCTTTACCGGCGACTTTCTTGGCGGCCGTCCATTCGGACTTGGCCCAGTCACCCATGATCTGCATGCCGGCCTTGCCGTTGATAACCTTGCCCGCTTCGAGGTTCCAGTCCTGGCCTTTGCCGTCGACGTCCATGTAGGTCGCGACTTTTTTCAGTTCAGTCAGGGCCTTGACCATTTCCGGACCGGTCAGCGCGCCGTTATCCAGGTCGACCAGGGCTTTTTTGTAACCCTCTGCGCCCATCACCGACAGGACGACGGCTTCGAACACCGTGCTGTCCTGCCACGGCTGGCCACCGTGGGCGAGCGCGATGAAGCCGGCTTTCTTCAGCTTGTCGCCCGCGGCGTAGAATTCTTCGAGGGTGGTCGGGTTCTTGGTGATACCGGCTTTCTTGAAGACTTCCGGGTTGATCCACAGCCAGTTCACGCGGTGGATGTTGACCGGTACGGCGACGTAGTCACCGTCGTACTTCACGGTATCGGAGACTTTCTTGTCGAGCAGGGAGTCCCACTTTTCTTCTTTGGCGACGTCTTTGAGCACGTCGGTGTCGAGCAGGCCGGTAGACGCCCATTCCTGGATGTCGGGGCCTTTGATCTGGGCAACACCTGGCGGGTTGCCGGCGACCGCGCGGCTTTTCAGCACGGTCATGGCCGTGGCGCCACCGCCACCTGCGACGGCACCGTCTTTCCAGGTGAAGCCGTCTTTCTCAACTTGGGCCTTCAGGACATCTACAGCCGCCTTCTCACCACCCGAGGTCCACCAATGCACAACTTCAACCGTCCCTTTCGAGTCGGCGGCAAATGCACTGAGGGGAAACAACGAGGCAATGGAAATAGCGACGGCGAGGCGATTAATCGCGTTCATCTGAGTACCTTTTCTTGTTGTTATGCATGCAAGTCTTAAGCTTGCGCTGCACGGAGTTTAAACATGGATTTTTGAGGCGCAGGTAACAAAGGGATGCACAAATGTCACCAACTGGTGACATAAAGCCCAGCCCCGATGGCACTGGCCATACTCGGTGCCAAGGGCAGTGCAGGCAGCACGACCGCTTGCCAAGCATGGTACAGGTCTGGCTTGCCGCCCCAGATGTTGCTGCTGGGTTGGTTGTGCGGGCTGAGTTCGTGGTGCCAACTGCCGTGGAGACGGTCGATAAAGTGGGCCTCGCAAAACTCCCAGAAACGCCGGTACCAGGTTTCGTAATGCAACTCGCCCGTGCGCTTGAGCAACGCCTGGGCAGCGGCGCTGGCTTCGGCATGGGTCCAGTGCAGGCGTTCACGCACCACTGGGCGATGGTTCCAGTCCAGCGTGTAGACGATGCCGGGGGCGCCATCCACTGCCCAGGCGTATTCACAGGCACTGGCGAACAAGCCCTTGGCGTCAGTCACCAACCATTCAGGTGTGACGAGCCCGGCTTGCAGGCGCGCCGCCTCCAGGTGCAGCACCAGCCGCGCCCACTCGAAGCCGTGGCCGGGGGTAATGCCATAGGGACGAAAGCCATCGGCGGGGTTGTCTTCGTTGTAGCCGAGCAAAGGTTGCCAATGAACGTCGAAATGCTCGATCACCATGAACTGGTTACCGGCGGCGTAGGTGTGGATCACACGCTCGACGATCCGCAGCGCGCGATCCAGCCAGCGCGTATCGCCGGTCACATCGGCGAGGGCGAGGAAGGCCTCGGTGGCGTGCATGTTGCTGTTGGCGCCGCGGTAGGCCTCGACGCCGCTCCAGTCCTGGGCAAACGACTCGAGCATCACGCCCTCCTCCTCGCTCCAGAAAAACTGGTCGATGATAGGGATGGCGTCGTTCAGCAGGGTGCGCGCGCCGGGAGCGCCGGCCACAACCGCAGAGCTGGCGGCCAGGGCGACAAAGGCGTGCAGGTAAGCGGCCTTGCCACGGTTACCATCGAGGGCGTGGGGCGCGGCGAACCAGCCGCCATGCTCAGCATCGCGTAATGGGCCGTTGAGGCAGGCAACCCCGTGTTCAACCAGCTCGGCATAACCGGGCAACCCCATGGCGTGGGCCATGGCGAAGCTGTGGGTCATGCGGGCGGTATTCATGGTTTCGGCGCGAGCATCGGCCGGCAATTGGCCTTTATCGTTCAGGTTGCCGAAGCCGTCGGGCAGTCGAGAAGCCTTGGCAAATGCCAGCAGACGCTGGCCTTCGGCGGCGAGCCAGGCGTGATGGGCAGGCGCGTTCAGCCAACTGCTGGCAGGCAGTGGTTGCGTGGTCATGGGTGGCCCTTATTATTTTTTGTGGGATGAACGGAGTCTAAACAAGGGCACGGTGGGGGCAAGTAACGAAGGGGAAGGGAAATGTCACCGAGTGGTGACATTTGCCATTACACTCTTATTGGCCGAGGGGCGTGATCTTCGCCGGCGCGTTGAGTTGCTGGTTGAGCGTCTGCACTTGGCTCTGCAACGTGGTGATATTGCGCGTGGTCTGGATGCGGAACACATCAAACTCTTTATTGGTGGGCGCATCGCTGTTGACCGGCTGGTTATCCTGCGCGCTTTTGAGCACTACCAGATCCTGCTCGATACGGGCGATGGCCGCACTGGGGTTGCCCTGTTTCTTCAAGGCCGCCACGTCAGCGGAAAGCTCCTTGATTTCGCTATCGCGCTTGCTCGCATCACCTTGCGCCGCCTTGAGCGTTGCCACAGCATCGGTCAGGGCCTGGACCTGGCCTTGCAGCTTGCTGTTGGCGTTGGACAGCTCAGTGGTGCTGGCCGTCATTTGCGCCAGGCGCTTATCCAACTCGGTCGCCTGGCCGGCCACGCCGACTTGCTGTTTACCCTGCTCCAGCAACTGGCTTTCAAGTTGCTTGATCTGCAGTTTCAGCGCCTCGCTGCCATTGTTGACGCTGGCTTCACTGGCCACCACCTTGCCGGAAATATCCTGCAGGCGCCCCGCCGCTTCTTCGCTGATGCGCGCAAAGCTTTCCTGGGTGGCAACCAACTGCTGGCCCATCAAGGAGATCTGCTGGAAGCTCCACCAGGCCAGGCCCGCAAAGGCGATCAGCAACGCGCCGATCAAGGCCCACAATGGGCCGGTGCTGGCGCTCTTGACCTTGACCACCTTGGTTGTGCGTGACCGCACCGAGGTGGCGGGAGAAGGCTCGAAATCATCATCATCCCCGACATCGGCCCGCAGGCTGGGAACGTTGTCGAAGTCGTCTTTAGCATCGTTGCGCATGAATCAACCCTGAATCGGTGAAATGGCGAGCGACGGGAGTATAAACCGTGATCCCGGCGCACTGATCGACCCGGAACGCCGAAATCGGTTCCCGAAGTGTTGCCTGTTGTGTGCTTACTGGATCCCCGGCGCCTGGGCTTTCCACCAACTGCAGAACTCGTCGAGGGCGGTCCACAGGCTGACCTTGGGCTCATAGTCCAGATAATGCCTGGCACGGCTGATGTCGAGGGTGAAATCTTTGTTCATGACTTGCATGCCCAGGCGAGACAACGCGGGTTCCGGCCGCCCCGGCCACATCGCGCAGAACGCTTCGTTAAGTGCCGCCACGCTGTAGGAAAGGCCGTAGGACCGATACCGCGTCACCTGCGGCATTTCCATCTGGCGCATCACGTAGTTCACCACATCCCACACCGGCACTGGCGCACCGTTGCTGATGTTGTAGGCCTTGCCGAGTGCCGAGCCGGGGGCAAGCAGACTGCTGAGCAGCGCCTCGTTGAGGTTGTGCACGCTGGTGAAGTCGACCTTGTTCAGCCCGTCGCCGACGATCGCCAGGCGGTTCTTGCGCTGCATTTTCAGCAACCGCGGGAAGATACTCATGTCACCCGCGCCCGTCACGAAGCGCGGGCGCAAGGCCAGTACCTCGAGGCCAAACTCCTGGGCGCCGAACACCTTCTGCTCGGCCAGGTATTTGGTGGCGGCATAGGGGTGCTTGAAACGCTTGGGAACTTGTTCTTCGGTCACGCCCAGATGATCGCGGCCATCAAAGTAGATCGACGGTGACGACAGGTGGACCAACCGGCCGACGCGCTGCTTGAGGCAGGCTTCGACGACGTTCTCGGTAACGAGCACATTGCCTTGGTGGAAGTCCTGGTAACGCCCCCACAGCCCAACGGCGCCCGCGCAATGCACCACGGCTTCGACATCGCGGCACAGGTCACGCACCAGCTCGGCGTCATTCAAATCACCCTGGATAAACTCGGCGCCGCGCCTGACCAGGTGTTCCACACCTTCGGCGCGTCGCCCGTTGACCCGTACGTCCAGGCCCTGCTCCAAAGCGAAACGCGCAAAGCGCCCGCCAATGAAGCCGCTTGCGCCGGTGACCAGAATCTTCATGTATTACCCCGTGTTCTTTCATTTTTCATCGCTGTTGCCTTGACGCGCGCCATCACTCCAACGGCACCAACCATTGGCCACACGCCTGGGCCAGGTGGTCGGTCAACAAGCCCAGCAGTTGCCCGCCACTGCGCCAATGATGCCAGTACAACGGCACATCGATGGGCTTATCTGGCAATAACTCGACCAATAGGCCCTTTTCCAGTTGGTCACGTACCTGCAATTCCGGCACCAGCCCCCAGCCCAGCCCCGCTTCCGTCAGGCGGATAAAACCTTCGGAGGATGGGCATAAATGGTGCTCGAACCCGCCGTCCACACCGAGGGATGCCAGGTAGCGGTGTTGCAGGAAATCATCCGGACCGAAGACCAAGGCCGGCGTACGCGCCAGTTGGTCCGCGCGCACGCCGTGCGCAAAGTGCCGGGCAATAAAGGCCGGACTGGCCAACGCGCGATAGCGCATGGCCCCCAGCAAGAGGCTGCGCGCGCCCGCCACCGGGCGCTCGCTGGCGCAGATACAGGCCGCCACCTCCCCGGCGCGCATGCGCTTGAGGCCCACGGTCTGGTCCTCTACAACCAGGTCCAGCAGCAGATGCTGCTCGGCGCAAAAACCGCTGACAGCCTCGGCCCACCAAGTGGCAAGGCTGTCGGCGTTCAACGCGATGCGCAGGCGCTCAGGCATGCCTTCGTCGTCCAGCGCCGGCACCTGGCTTTGCAGGTCACGTTCCAGCAGGCGCACCTGTTGCACGTGGTTGAGCAGACGCCGGCCGATATCGGTGGGCGTCGGCGGCGTGGCGCGCACCAGTACCGGCTGGCCGATACGCGCTTCCAGCAACTTGATGCGCTGGGAGATCGCCGATTGCGAAAGGCCCAGGACTTGAGCGGCACGCTCGAAGCCCGCTTGTTCCACCACCGCCGCCAGCGCGGAAAGCAATTTATAGTCGAACATCAGTTTCTCTAATGAGCGATCAGCAATATTTGTTTTTCTTATACAGCCTGCCTCACGAGAATAGCCAGCATCGCTTCTCTTTATAAGGAATCTCCCATGGCTGGCGAAACCGCTCTGGCAACCCTGCTGCGCAGCATGAGCCCCCATCTCAACGACGGTGACTATGTGTTCTGCACCCTGCCCGATCACCGAATTCCTGCCGGTTGCGAGGTGATCGGCAGTTTCCGCGAGCAGGAAGGCCTGACGCTGATCCTCGAACGCCAGCACGCGCAACAGGCCGGGCTGGCGTTTGACTATGTCGCCGCGTGGATCACCTTGAATGTGCACTCGGCCCTGGACGCCGTGGGCCTGACCGCCGCGGTCGCCAGTGCACTGGGCAACGCCGGCATCAGTTGCAACGTGATTGCCGGCTATTACCACGATCACCTGTTCGTTGGCCGTGCCGATGCCCAGCGCGCCCTACAGGTGTTGCAACAACTGGCAGCGGACGCGGAGTAAATCCTATGTGGCAGAGTTATCTGAACGGTCTGCTGGTAGCCCTCGGCCTGATCATGGCCATCGGCACCCAGAATGCTTTTGTATTGGCGCAAAGCCTGCGCCGTGAACATCATTTGCCCGTGGCGGCGCTGTGCGTGGTGTGCGATGCACTGCTGGTGGCTGCCGGGGTGTTCGGTTTGGCGACGGTGCTGGCGCAAAGCCCGGTGCTGCTGGCGGTCGCACGTTGGGGTGGCGCGGCGTTTCTGCTCTGGTACGGGACGTGCGCACTGCGCCGGGCCTGTTCGAAACAGAGCCTGGACCAGGCGGATAATCTCAAGGTGCGCTCACTGCGTGCGGTGCTGCTGAGCGCGTTGGCCGTCACGCTGCTCAACCCTCACGTGTACCTGGACACCGTGTTGCTGATTGGCTCACTCGGCGCCCAACAAACCGAGCCCGGCGCCTATGTGGCCGGTGCCGCCAGCGCTTCGTTGCTGTGGTTCTCCACCCTGGCGCTCGGCGCGGCGTGGCTGGCACCCTGGCTGGCACGCCCTGCCACCTGGCGTCTGCTGGACCTGTTGGTGGCAGTGATGATGTTCAGCGTGGCCTATCAATTGATCAGCGCTTGATGAATATTCCAAAACGCTCTGGAACCTCTATCCCACACAGTTGTTGCGTGGTTTTGCCGCACCCCCGGTGCTATGATCCGGACCCTGCGCCGCAAAGAGTACAAACTCCCCGGCGCTTGTTTGGCCGCCCGTGATCGGCCTTGCGCTCACCGCAACTGA
>NZ_JBYVMD010000031.1:0-84561 GCF_058145955.1 Pseudomonas sp. A39 | reverse complement strand
GGTACTCACGCCTAAAGAGAAAGCGCGCAAGCAGCTGGTCTCACGCATGGGTGTGGACCCGGATCATGGCTGGAAGGCCAAGTACGAAATCCTTCCGGGCAAGGAAAAGGTCATCGAAGAGCTGCGCCGGCTCGCCAAAGATGCCGACACCATCTATCTCGCAACGGACTTGGACCGCGAAGGGGAAGCCATTGCCTGGCACCTGCGGGAAGCCATTGGCGGCGACGATAGCCGCTACAAGCGTGTGGTGTTCAACGAAATCACCAAGAAAGCCATCCAGGAAGCCTTCTCCAAGCCGGGCGAACTGGACATCGACCGTGTCAACGCCCAGCAAGCGCGTCGTTTCCTCGACCGCGTCGTGGGTTACATGGTCTCGCCACTGTTGTGGGCCAAGATCGCCCGTGGCCTGTCCGCCGGCCGTGTGCAATCGGTCGCGGTAAAGCTGGTGGTGGAGCGTGAGCGCGAGATCCGTGCGTTCAACCCCGAAGAGTATTGGGAAGTCCACGCCGACCTCGGCACCGCCAAGGGTGCCAATGTGCGCTTTGAAGTGGCCCGCGAGAAAGGTGAGGCCTTCAAGCCGCTGAACGAAGCCCAGGCCATGGCTGCGCTGGAAAAGCTCAAGGCGTCCAGCTACAGCATCGTCAAGCGTGAAGACAAACCCACCAGCAGCAAGCCATCGGCACCGTTCATCACCTCCACCCTGCAACAGGCCGCGAGTAACCGCCTGGGCTTCGGGGTGAAGAAAACCATGATGATGGCCCAGCGTCTGTACGAAGCCGGCTACATCACCTATATGCGTACCGACTCCACCAACCTTTCGGTGGACGCGGTCGCGATGGCGCGTACTTACATTGAAAGCGAGTTCGGCAAGAAATACCTGCCGGAGAAGCCGAACGTCTACAGCAGCAAGGAAGGCGCACAGGAGGCTCACGAAGCGATTCGTCCTTCGGACGCCAACACCGAGCCAAGCAAGCTCAGTGGCATGGAGCGCGACGCCGAGCGCCTCTACGAGCTGATCTGGCGCCAGTTCCTGGCCTGCCAGATGCTGCCGGCGCAATACCTGTCCACCACGGTCAGTGTGGGGGCTGGGGACTTCGAGCTGCGTGCCAAGGGCCGTATCCTCAAGTTCGACGGTTACACCCGCGTGATGCCGCAGATCGCCAAGCCAGGCGATGACGATGTGCTGCCGGACATGGCCCAGGGCGATACGTTGAAGCTGATCAAGCTCGACCCGTCCCAGCACTTCACCAAGCCACCGGCGCGTTACTCGGAAGCCAGCCTGGTAAAAGAGATGGAAAAACGCGGTATCGGTCGTCCTTCGACCTACGCGGCGATCATCTCCACCATCCAGGATCGCGGCTACGTGGCGTTGCACAACCGTCGTTTCTATTCGGAAAAGATGGGCGACATCGTCACCGAGCGCCTGTCCGAGAGCTTCTCCAACCTGATGGACTACGGCTTTACCGCCGGTATGGAAGAGAACCTCGATGACGTCGCCCAGGGCGAGCGCGACTGGAAAAACGTGCTGGACGAGTTCTACGGCGACTTCAAGAAAAAGCTCGAAGTGGCCGAAAGCCCTGAGAGCGGCATGCGTGCCAACCAGCCGGTGATGACCGACATCCCGTGCCTGACCTGCGGCCGCCCGATGCAGATTCGTACGGCGTCCACCGGCGTTTTCCTCGGTTGCTCGGGCTACAGCCTGCCGCCGAAAGAGCGCTGCAAGGCCACCGTCAACCTGGTGCCGGGCGATGAAATCGCGGCTGACGATGAGGGTGAATCCGAGTCGCTGGTACTGCGTGGCAAGCACCGTTGCCCGATCTGCAGCACGGCGATGGACGCTTACCTGCTGGACGAGAAGCACAAGCTGCACATCTGCGGTAACAACCCGGATTGCAACGGCTACGAGATCGAAGAAGGCACCTACCGCATCAAGGGCTATGAAGGTCCGAGCCTGGAATGCGACAAGTGCGGCAGCGAGATGCAGCTCAAGACCGGTCGTTTCGGCAAGTTCTTCGGTTGCACCAACCCGACGTGCAAGAACACCCGCAAACTGCTGAAAAGCGGTGACGCGGCGCCGCCTAAGATGGACCCGGTGAAGATGCCCGAACTCAAGTGCGAGAAGGTCAACGACACCTACATCCTGCGTGACGGCGCTTCCGGCCTGTTCCTGGCGGCCAGCCAGTTCCCGAAAAACCGCGAGACCCGTGCACCGTTGGTGCTGGAGATCGTGCCGCACAAGGATGAGATCGATCCGAAGTACCACTTCCTGTGTGAGGCGCCGAAGAAGGATCCCGACGGTCGTCCGGCCGTGATCCGCTACAGCCGCAAGACCAAGGAGCAATACGTGCAGTCCGAAGTGGACGGCAAGCCTACCGGCTGGAAAGCGTTCTACGACGGTGGTAAGTGGAAGGTCGAGGACAAGCGTCAGGGCGCTTGATCCGTCGGATGCGCTGAAGATCCAATGTGGGAAGGGGCAAGTCGAATCGTCGCCGCCCCTCCCACATTGGATTTTTTTGGTTCTGAACGTCGAGTTTTGACCCGCCTAAGCAGCGGTTTATTGCACTTGCAGTAGGTTCGGCTGATCCGTGACACTGTTCAGCCAGCATCACGCTTATTCGTTGTGGAGATTGCCGTCATGGCCAACGAACTCTATACCCGTACCAACCAGAAAATTTACTTCGCGGGTTTGTCCCTGGAAGCCCTTGGCCGTGCCGAGGAAGGGAAGGAGATGAACGCGATTGCGCTGGTTCAGGCTGGGCGTGAAGCCGCGTTGTTCCACCTGTATGGTGCGTTACTGGGCTTGTGTCATGAGATCGCCGGGTTCTACCGCTTGCCCCAGGCCGGTTCGCCCCGTGCGGAAATGATCATGAATCGTGAAGTGCTGGAAAGCATGGCGATCCCTGAGCTGGCCGAGTTGGTGGAAATGGCCCAGAGCCCTGACAGCTGGGTCGCGCGTCTGCTTAAGGCCCATGCGGATATGTTTCAGCCGCCCCGTGTTCCCCATGTGCCCAAGGGCGATGTAACCCAGCCCCTGATCGTGGCGGTTGCGTTGGAAGAGGAAGAGCCTAAGCCTCTGAGTCGCGAAGAGTTGGAAGGCTGGCGTCAGGAGCTGAAAAAGATGGCGTTGCGCTTTCGTGAAGGTTTAAACGAGTGCTGAACGTTGGTCGGATTCATATGGCGCCGTTCATCAAGCCGTAAAGAAACCTCTTCAGAACCTCAACGAAGCCTGGCAGATGACTGATATAATCCCGGGCTTTCGTGGAGAACAGACTTTTATGCCGACGTCCTTTCTGGAAATTGTTGAGTTGCCCGACGGCCGAATCGAGCTGCGCCGGGCTGAGGACGAAGGTTCTCTGGTTATTCTGGATTTTTCCGAGGACGCCAAAGTGTTCCTGCAGGGCCAGCACGTGGAAGTGGCAAAAGCCATGTTGAGCGTGGGTGTGCAGATGGCAGGTCGCCTTGCAGAAGGCGAGCCGGAGAAAGAAGACGGGCCACGCGTTCTTCACTGAGGTCTGCGACGAGCGTGCAAGTTTTGGCCAGCGGGGCTGTTGTGGTGAGTGGGCTTGTGGTTGTGAGCTGGGCTGTTGTGGGCTGGGCTGTTGTGGTGAGCGGGCTTGCCCCGCGCTGGGCTGCGAAGCGGCCCCAAAACCAGGCACCGCGGAATACCTGATGTACCGCATTAAATCGATTTAGGACTGCTTCGCAGCCCAGCGCGGGGCAAGCCCGCTCACCACAACAAGCCTGCTCACCACAACAAGCCCAGTCACCATAAGAAGCCTGCAAGCCACAGTAAGCCCGGTCACCATAAGAAGCCTGCAAACCACAGTAAGCCTGCGCACCATACGCAAAGTCCGTACTTTTATCCCAATCGAATATTCAAGCTCTGAGCATCGCCCGTGCGTGCGGCGCTGATCAGCTGTTGCTTGGCCGCAGCATTCAGAGGGTTCAGCCAGCTCACCACGGTGTGGCTACGGCCCAGGCGCAAGGCTTCGCAGGTCAACTGCTGGGCGCTTTGCGCGCCGCGCGGTTGCAGCAGCAGGATGCGTTCGCGGTTGAGGCCGGCGTCCCGCAGCCAGGCCTGGGTCAGGCTGGCGGGCGGGGCGATCAGCGTCAGCCAGCGGGCGTCCTGCTCTTCGCTCAATTCGCGAAGGATTGGCGCCAACAGGCTCAGGCAGCTCCCAGCTGCACCGCGCAACGACAATTCACTGAACGCCTCAGGCTCGGCGCTCCAGGGCGCCTCGATCGTTTCCTTGAGGATGGGCGCAAGGGGTTGGGCCATGAAGGCCTCGAACAGCGACAGTTGTGTGTGTTGTGGGGTGTGCACGAGCTGCATGATGCCTCCTTTAGCGGCGAATGACGCCGACGCTCAAGCCTTCGATCACCAGGTCCTGATCTTTCAGGTTCACTTCAATCGGGGCGAACTCAGGGTTCTCGGCCAACAGCCAGACCTTGCTGCCTTCGCGCTTGAAGCGTTTGACGGTGACTTCGTCGCCGATACGGGCGACGACGATCTGGCCATTACGGGCTTCGCGTGTAGTGTGGACGGCCAGCAGGTCACCGTCGAAGATGCCCACGTCCTTCATGCTCATGCCATGGACCCGCAACAGGTAGTCGGCGCGAGGATGGAAGAAGGTCGGGTTGATGTTGCAGGATTCCTCGACGTGCTGCTGCGCCAGGATCGGCGCACCGGCAGCGACACGGCCGATGATCGGCAGGGTCGATTCGTCGGCCTTGGCTTCGAAGCCAGGGATGCGAATGCCGCGCGAGGCACCGGGGGTCATCTCGATGGCGCCTTTGCGCGCGAGGGCCTTGAGGTGTTCTTCGGCGGCGTTGGGGGACTTGAACCCCAGTTCCAGCGCAATTTCCGCTCGTGTCGGCGGGTAGCCGTTGTCATCGAGGCAGCGCTTGATAAAAGCCAGAATCTCAGCTTGGCGTGGCGTCAGTTTTAGCATGTTGATCGCTCTGTCTTTTTATACAGTGACTGGGATTATATACAGTGAACTGCGCTTGGCAATCATCCTTTTTGGCCACTCCGCTGGACGGTCATCGGGGACACGTCCTACAAGGCAGGGATAGCGCTGCCTACAGACCGCCAAGGATGTGATTAAATAGCGATGAAATACATGACTGCCCGGCCGGAAAGCGAACCCGCAGGCTTGACAAGACATAACCTGAAACGTATGTTTCAAACAAGTGTTTGTCAGGCGGAGTAGCCATGGCCCAGTCGGAAACCGTTGAACGCATTCTCGATGCTGCCGAGCAATTGTTCGCGGAAAAAGGATTCGCTGAAACTTCATTGCGGCTGATTACCAGCAAGGCTGGCGTCAACCTCGCGGCAGTGAATTACCATTTCGGCTCGAAAAAAGCGCTTATCCAAGCCGTGTTCTCGCGCTTCCTGGGGCCGTTCTGCGCCAGTCTTGACCGTGAACTCGAGCGTCGCCAGGCAAAGGCTGAGCACAAGCCCACCTTGGAAGAGCTGTTGGAAATCCTCGTTGAACAAGCCCTGGTGGTTCAGCCCCGCAGCGGCAACGACCTGTCGATCTTCATGCGCCTGTTGGGCTTGGCGTTCAGTCAAAGCCAGGGCCACCTGCGGCGTTACTTGGAAGACATGTACGGCAAGGTTTTCCGCCGCTACATGTTGCTGGTCAACGAGGCCGCCCCGCGTATTCCGCCGATCGAGCTGTTCTGGCGTGTGCACTTCATGTTGGGTGCTGCCGCGTTCAGCATGTCCGGGATCAAGGCGTTGCGGGCCATTGCCGAAACCGATTTCGGTGTGAATACCTCTATCGAGCAGGTCATGCGCCTGATGGTGCCGTTCCTTGCCGCCGGCATGCGCGCCGAAACCGGCGTGAGCGACCCGGACATGGCCGCCGCCCAGCTGCGCCCACGCAGCAAATCCGCGCCGGCCCCCGCCAAGGTTTGACCCGTCCGGGTGTGCGCAGCCGCTTGCATCCGCTAAGCTAGCGGCCCATGCCGAATTCAGCTATTTACTCGCAACCCGTTGTTCTCACTGTGCCTGGTGAGAGCAACGGGTTGTGTGCGTTCTATAAGGAAGGTTTATGACTGCTGCCCTGCAAGGTTCTTTGATGGTCGACGTTGCCGGTACCTGGCTGACGGCCGAGGATCGCCACCTGTTGCGCCAGCCTGAAGTGGGCGGCCTGATCATTTTTGCGCGCAATATCGAGCATCCACGCCAGGTGCGGGAGTTGAGCGCGGCGATTCGTGCCGTGCGCCCGGACCTGTTGCTGGCGGTTGACCAGGAAGGCGGTCGCGTACAGCGCCTGCGCCAGGGCTTTGTGCGCCTGCCGGCTATGCGTGCGCTGGCGGACAACCCCAATGCTGAATACCTGGCCGAGCAATGCGGCTGGATCATGGCGACTGAAGTGCTGGCCGTGGGCCTGGACCTGAGTTTCGCCCCCGTCCTCGATCTGGACTATCAACGCAGCGCCGTGGTCGGCACCCGATCCTTCGAGGGCGACCCCGAGCGCGCTGCCGTGCTCGCCGGTGCCTTTATCCGTGGGATGAACAGCGCGGGCATGGCCGCGACCGGTAAACACTTCCCGGGCCATGGTTGGGCGGAGGCCGATTCCCACGTCGCGATTCCCAATGACGAGCGCAGCCTGGAGCAGATTCGCGCCAATGACTTGGTGCCTTTCGCACGCTTGAGCAAGCAACTGGCGGCGGTGATGCCCGCTCACGTGATCTATCCGCAAGTCGATGCCCAGCCAGCCGGGTTCTCGCGACGCTGGTTGCAGGAGATCTTGCGCGGCGAGTTGCAGTTCGATGGCGTGATTTTCAGTGATGACCTGTCCATGGCCGGTGCCCATGTGGTGGGCGACGCCGCCAGCCGTATCGAAGCGGCGCTGACGGCGGGTTGCGACATGGGCCTGGTGTGCAATGATCGCGCGGCTGCCGAGTTGGCGTTGACCGCCGCCCAGCGCATGAAGGTCAAACCATCGGCCCGAATCGCACGCATGCGCGGACAGGCGATTGCGTCGACGGACTACAAGCAGGATCCGCGTTGGTTGGCGGCAGTTACCGCGCTGCGTGAAGCGCAGTTGATCGGCTGAAAACCGCGGTGCGCCCATCGCAGGCAAGCCAGCTCCCACATTCGACCGCAGTTATCTTGAAGAAACGCGGTCACCTGTGGGAGCTGGCTTGCCTGCGATAGCGATCTGACAGTCAGCGCTTTTCCTGTTTGTGGGGCAACGGCGCGAACAGCGCTTCAATATCCTCGTTGCCCAGCTGCCAGTCTCCGGTAGTACGCCCATCCAGCACGCCCGCTGCCAGATCGGACTTTTCTTTTTGCAGGTGTTGGATTTTTTCCTCCACCGTGCCTCGGGCAATCATCTTGTACACGAACACCGGCTTCTCCTGCCCGATGCGATACGCACGGTCGGTGGCCTGGTTTTCCGTGGCCGGGTTCCACCATGGGTCGTAGTGGATCACCGTGTCGGCTTCCGTCAGGTTCAGGCCTACACCGCCGGCCTTCAGGCTGATCAGAAAAATCTGCAGCTTGCCGCTCTGGAAGTCCTTCACCGGCGTGCGCCGATCGCGGGTCTGGCCGGTCAACAAGGCGTAGGCAACGCCGCGCTTTTTAAGCTCGACTTCGATCAGGCTCAGCATCGAGGTGAACTGGGAAAACAGCAGGATCCGCCGGCCTTCTTCAAACAGCTCCTCGAGCATCGTCATCAAACTGTCGAGCTTGCCCGAGCTGCTGCCACGGGAGGGCAGGGTGGCGTCGTTGACCAGGCGCAGGTCGCAGCACACCTGGCGCAGCTTCAGCAGCGCCTCAAGAATGATGATTTGGCTGCGTGCCACACCCTTGCGGGTGATCTCGTCACGCACCTTCTTGTCCATGGCCAGGCGCATGGTTTCGTACACGTCGCGCTGGGCCTCATTGAGGTCGACCCAGTGGATGATCTCGGTCTTGGGCGGCAACTCCGTGGCCACCTGCTCCTTGGTGCGGCGCAGCAGGAAGGGTTTTATCCGGCCGTTGAGGTGCTGCAATCGTACATCGCTGGCGCGCTTTTCGATGGGCACGCGGTAATCGCGGTTGAAGCTTTTCACGTCGCCCAGCCAGCCCGGCAGGAGGAAATGAAACAACGACCACAGCTCACCCAAGTGGTTTTCCAGTGGCGTGCCGCTGAGGCACAAGCGTTGCCGCGCATTCAACTCGCGCGCCGCCTGGGCCGCTTTGCTGGAAGGGTTCTTGATGTACTGCGCTTCATCCAGGATCAGCACATGCAACGGCAAGGCGGCGAGCTGTTCGATATCCTTGGGCAGCAGCGCGTAGGTGGTCAGCAGCAGGTCGTAGTCGTTCAGGTTGGCAAAATGTTTCTTACGTGTCGCGCCATACAGCGCCAGTACCTTGAGCTGTGGGGTGAAGTGCGCCGCCTCATCGAGCCAATTGGGAATCAAGCTGGTGGGCATCACCACCATGCAGGGCCGATCCAGGCGCCCGGCGATTTTTTCAGTGAGAATATGCGCCAAGGTTTGCAGGGTTTTACCCAGGCCCATGTCATCCGCAAGTATCCCGCCTACATCGAGCTGGCGCAGTGACTGCATCCAGCTCAAGCCTTCCAGCTGGTACGGGCGTAACGTCGCGTTCAACCCTTCCGGCGCTACGCAGGTGAAATCCTTGATATCCCGCAGGCGCTGGGCGAAGTTGCGGATCTTCTCGCCACCTTCCCATTGCAGCGGCAGGTCTTCGAGCGGGTTCAAGCGAATCGCATCGGCCTTGGCCAGGCGCAGCGTGGTGGTGCCGGCTTCCTGCAAGTAGAACTCGCCGAGGGTTGCCAGTACCGGTTTCAGCCGGCCGTAAGGCAGCGCCACTTGCAGCGGGCCATGGCCGCCGTTGGGCAGGCCGGGAATGTTTACCAGGATCAGTTCTTCATCGCGACGGCGTGCGAGTTTTTCCGGGTTGAGGATCTCGGTGTGGGAGCGCATCAGGTTCAGCAGGATCGGCAGCAGGCTCAGCCGCTCGCCGTTGACGATAATGCCCAGCTCCAAGTCGAACCAATCGCGCTCCGGCCCGTCATCGACGGTGGCGTACCAGTCATCGACGGTGCTCAGGTCGAAGCCGAAGTCCTCATCGATCTGCAGCTCCCAGCCCTCGGCCCGTAAGGTGGGTGATGCGTTGAGGGTGAAGTTGAGCCAGGCGCTGTCATTGACCATCTCGAACAGCTCGCCAGCGCTTTCCGGCAAGGCTTTGCTCTGGCGTGTGGCGATCTTGAAGCCGAGCAGCCGCAGGTGTTCGCGGTACGGCTGTTCCAGCTCCGGATGCCGCTTGATCCGCAGGCTCTGGGTGTCCTGGCGCACGATGATGTCGGCGTTTTTCTGCCCGCTGACATAGTTGCCCAAGTAGTTGAATGACAGCGCCGCACGGTGCTGGATGTAGCGCTGCATCTTGCCATTGCGCGGTTCAAAGGCACTGAACTCGACACTGGCCAGCCACAAGCGCGGCACGGGCACTACATCCTCCATGACCACCTGCGGCAACGCCACGCGGTTTTCCAGTACGGCCTGGAGTTTTTCCAGCAGCTCGGCATCCTGTGCAGCGGCCGGATAGGCCAGGGTTTCCTGGACTTTGAGCAGCACCGCCGCGATGTGTTTGCAGTTGGTGTGCACCGGGCAGGTACAGCGGCTGTCCACCAGGATCAGCGTGCCCTTGGCCGACTCGCGCAGTGAGATGGTCTGCCGATAAACGTTGCCGCCCGAGCCTTCGCAACTGGCGACGATGGTGCTGTCGCCGCATTCGACGATGCGCACCCGGTTCTCCAGGGCATAACGGCGCCCGCGCTCCAGGCTTTGCTCTTTGAAGCGATTGGCCCATGAAGGGGCCAGGGGTTTGGTCAGCGACGACGTCAGGGGCATGGCGCTGGATCAGTCCTGGATATCGGGCGGTGGTGCGCTGGGTGGCTTGGCGGTCAACGAGGTGATCTTGATCAACAGCGCCAAGTGGCCGCCGTCCAGGTAGTTGAGCTGGTTGTTCTTGGTGCGCACGTCCTTCTGGGCGAGGTGTTCGCTGGCGGTCACGCTGCCATTACTGTCGAAGGTGTTGATCCAAAAGTCCGCGTCGATGTCCGTGAAGCGACCCAGTTGCAGGCTCAAAACACCCTCGATGGGAAACTGGCCAAACTGCTCCTGGCCGTCGGTGATCGCGATGTTGACCGGCTGCTCACCCAGGTTCTGTTCCCAGGCCTTGTGCGCCAACACGGTGTAGCTGTTATCGGCGCGCAGCTTTTCGACGATGTTGCTCAGGCGCGGTGGGCTCAGCTTGTCGCCCAGGCGCACGGCCCCGGCATCCCAGTTTTCCGGCGCGGCGCGGCTGTTGATCACCGGCTCGGCGTTCTGGCGCACCAGGATCATTTCCACCTGGTACGGGCTGTCGGCAAACGCCGTAGGTGCCACGACCACCAACAACAGGCTCAAAATGCGGAACAGGCGCATTGGGGCGTCCTTCAAGCAGATTTCGGGATGAGGCGTTCGAACAACGCCTCTAATGTATTAAAGCGTTCTTCGGCACGTTCCATCGGTACCATGAACTTGAACAGCGTAGCCCCTTCGAACTTGTAGCGGTTGGGCTGGCCCTGGATCAGCCTGATCAGCACCAACGGGTCCACCGGCGTCTGCGCTTCGAACTCGATGCGCCCACCCTGCGGCCCGGCATCGACCTTCTTGATCCCCAATTGCTCAGCCTGCAATTTGAGCAGGGTCAGGCGCACCAGGTTCTTGGTTGGCTCCGGCAGCAGGCCGAAGCGGTCGATCATCTCCACTTGCAGGTCCTTGAGGCCTTCTTCGTCGGTGGCCGAGGCGATGCGTTTGTACAGGATCAGCCGCGCATGCACGTCCGGCAGGTAGTCTTCGGGGATCAACGCCGGCAAGCGCAGGTTGATTTCCGGGCCACCGCCCAGCGGTTGATCAAGATTCGGTTGCTCGCCCTTGCGGATCGCTTTCACCGCGCGTTCAAGCATTTCCATATACAGGGTGAAACCGACCGCCTGGATCTGCCCGCTCTGGCCGTCGCCCAGCAGTTCGCCGGCACCACGGATTTCCAGGTCGTTGGTGGCCAGCACAAAACCGGCGCCCAGGTCCTGGGTGTTGGCGATGGCTTCCAGGCGCTTTTCCGCGTCGGAAGTGATCTGCTGGCGCGGTGGCGTGAGCAAATACGCATACGCCTGGTGGTGACTGCGCCCGACCCGGCCGCGCAACTGGTGCAGCTGCGCCAGGCCAAACTTGTCGGCGCGCTCGATGATGATGGTGTTGGCGCTCGGCACGTCGATGCCGGTCTCGATGATGGTCGAGGCGATCAGCACGTTGAAGCGCTTGTGGTAGAAGTCGCTCATCACCTGTTCGAGATCGCGCTCGCGCATCTGTCCGTGGCCGATGGCAATGCGCGCTTCCGGTACCAGTTCGGCGAGGTCGGCGGCGCATTTCTCGATGGTCTTCACGTCGTTGTGCAGGTAGTACACCTGCCCGCCGCGCAGCAGTTCTCGCAGCAGCGCTTCTTTCACCGTGCTTTTGTTTTGCTCCATCACAAAGGTGCGCACCGACAAGCGACGCGCCGGTGGCGTGGCGATGATCGACAGGTCGCGCATGCCCGACACCGCCATGTTCAGTGTGCGCGGAATCGGCGTGGCAGTGAGGGTCAGAATGTCGACCTCGCTGCGCAGGGCCTTGAGTTGTTCCTTCTGGCGCACGCCAAAACGGTGTTCTTCGTCGATGATCACCAGGCCCAGGTTCTTGATCTTCACATCGTCCGACAGCAGCTTGTGCGTGCCGATCACGATGTCGATCTTGCCTTCGGCCAAATCGGCGATGGCTGCATTCACTTCCTTGGCCGACTTGAAGCGGCTCATCACTTCCACGGTCACCGGCCAGTCGGCAAAGCGGTCGCGGAAGCTGTTGTAGTGCTGCTGGGCGAGCAGGGTGGTGGGGACCAGGATCGCCACTTGCTTGCCGCCATGCACTGCAATGAAAGCCGCACGCATCGCCACTTCGGTCTTGCCGAAGCCGACGTCGCCGCATACCAGGCGGTCCATCGGCTTGGGCGCGAGCATGTCGGCGCGCACCGCTTCGATGGTGGTTTGCTGGTCGGGAGTTTCTTCGAAGGCGAAACCGGCGCTGAAGGTCGCGTAGTCGGCTTTCGGGTCGGCGAACGCATAACCTTCGCGCGCGGCGCGGCGTGCATAGATGTCGAGCAATTCGGCGGCAACGTCGCGCACCTGTTCGGCGGCTTTGCGCTTGGCTTTCTGCCAAGTCTCGGAGCCCAGGCGGTGCAACGGTGCCAGGGCATCGTCGCTGCCGGTGTAACGGGCGATCAGGTGCAGGCTGGCCACCGGCACGTAGAGCTTGGCGCCCTCGGCGTATTCCATGGTGAGGAATTCGGCGGCCTGGTTATCGATCTCCAGGGTCTGCAGGCCCAGGTAGCGTCCGACGCCGTGGTCGATATGCACCACCGGCGCGCCTTCGCGCAATTCGGTGAGGTTCTTGATCACCGCATCGTTGTTGGCGTCGGCGCGTTTTTCGCGGCGACGGCGTTGCATCACGCGCTGCCCGAACAGCGGGCTCTCGGCGATCAGCGCCAGCGCCGGGTCGTCCAGCAGCAGGCCTTCATCCAGCGGCGCGATGGTGATCGCCAAGCGTTCTTTGCTCTTGACGAAGTCCGGCCAGCTGTCGACGGTTTTCGGTCGCAGCTTCAGGCGTTCGAGCAGCTCCAGCAGCACTTCGCGGCGCCCGGCGGACTCGGCGGTAAACAGCACGCGGCCAGGGAAGTCGCCGAGGAAGTTGGACAGCGCTTCCAGCGGTTGCGTGGCTTTGGCCTGGATTGCCAGGTCCGGCAGTGTGCCCGCCGGGAAGCGCTCGCGGCCGCTGCCGGCGTCCACATCCTGTTGGCTGGCGACCACGCGGGGCCAGTTTTTAAGACGGGCAAAGCAGTCTTCCACCGGCAGGAACAGCTCGGCGGGCGGTAATAACGGACGGGATGGATCGACGCGGCGTTCTTCGTAACGGTTACGCACGTCGTTCCAGAAGTTTTCCGCTGCTTGCTCGATACCCGGCAGCGAGAACACTTGGGTGTCCTGTGGCAGGTAGTCGAACAGGGTGGAGGTTTCGTCGAAGAACAGCGGCAGGTAGTACTCGATACCGGCCGGTGTAATCCCACTGCTCAAGTCCTGGAAGATCGGACAGCGACGGAAGTCGACGTCGAAGCGCTCACGGAAGCGCGCCTTGAAGCGCGTGACCGCATCTTTCTGTAATGGAAATTCCCGCGCAGGCAGCAGCTTGATCGAGTCGACTTTGTCGATGGATCGCTGGTTTTCTGGATCGAAGGTGCGCAGGGTCTCGATTTCGTCATCGAACAGGTCGATGCGGTACGGCAGTTTGCTGCCCATCGGGAACAGGTCGATCAGGGCCCCGCGCACTGCGAACTCACCGTGTTCGTACACAGTGTCGACGCAGCGGTAGCCGCTGGCTTCCAGGCGCGTGCGCATCTGCTCGACGTCGAGCTTCTGGCCGATATCCAGGACCAGGCTGCTGCCCAGCAGGAACTTGGTCGGCGCCAGGCGATGCAACGCGGTGGTGATCGGCACCACCAGCACGCCGTGGGCCAGTTCCGGCAGGCGGTACAGGCTGGCGATGCGCTGGGAAATGATGTCCTGGTGCGGCGAGAACAGGTCGTAGGGCAGGGTTTCCCAGTCGGGGAAATGCAGCACCGGCAAATCGGGGGCGAAGAAGCTCAGCTCCTGCTCCAACCGTTCGGCGCTTTGGCTGTCGGCGGTGAGCAGCAGGGTAAAGCGCTTGGCTGCGCTGGCAGCCTCGGCGATAGCCAGGCTCAGGGCGGCACCGGGCAGGTTGCCCCAGTGCTGTTTACCTGCCGCGGCAGGGAGAAGCGGTAGACGCAGAACGGGCACGGAAGGTTGAGCTCCAAGCGTTGCGACAAAGTCGGTAATTGTAACGGCCCAAGGTGCCGCCTGTCAGTTTCTGACTGAGCCTATTACGGTTTGTAGGAAATGTAGTGGCTAAGACAAACAATGGCGTGTTTTGACTCAATATGTAGTGCCGAAATGCGCGATTGTTTAGGAGGGTTACGGACAAGTTGGTCTGCGTCCCCAATGAGTGGCCTTCTGGAACCCGCGTATTTACTGGGCTGCAGCGCGGCGGTATTTTTTGGCAAGGGGTTTTTGTTGTAGGACGCGCATTGCTCCGAGGACGGTCGGGCGGCATAATGTAGCCCCTTTTTTCAGCCCCTACATGTGGAAGGTTCCCGTGACTCAGAAGCCCGACCAGTGTCTTGGTGAATGGATCGACCGTGAAGCACTCGCAGAAGCGATGATCCCGCTTATCGGTCAGCTGTACCGCAATAACAATGTGGTGAGCTCGATCTATGGCCGCAGCCTGATCAACCAGTCTGTCATCGCGATTCTCAAAGCCCACCGCTTTGCGCGTCACCGTTCCGCCGACGACAGCGAACTCTCCGTCCACGAAACATTCCCACTGCTCAAAGCCATGAGCGAGCTCAAGCTCGGCGCGGCCTCGGTAGACCTGGGCAAGCTGGCCTACAAATTCCGCAAAGAAGGCGCCGGCCGTACCGCTGAGCAGTTCGTGCGTGAAGAGATGGCCGATGTGGTTGGCCAGCAAAACGCCGCGGCCCGTAAAGGCACCGACGTTGTGCTGTACGGCTTCGGTCGTATCGGTCGCCTGCTGGCGCGCATCCTGATCGAAAAAACCGGTGGCGGCGACGGCCTGCGCCTGCGTGCCATCGTGGTGCGCAAAGGCGCCGAGAACGACCTGACCAAGCGTGCCAGCCTGCTGCGCCGCGATTCGGTACACGGTCCGTTCAACGGCACCATCGTCATCGACGAAGAAAACAACACCATTACCGCCAACGGTAACCTGATCCAGGTGATCTACGCGAAGAACCCGTCCGAGGTGGATTACACCCAGTACGGCATCAAGGACGCCTTGCTGGTGGATAACACCGGCGTATGGCGTGACGCCGAAGGCCTGGGCCAGCACTTGGCCTGCCCGGGTGTCGATCGCGTTGTCCTCACCGCGCCTGGCAAAGGCAAGCTGAAGAACATCGTTCACGGCATCAACCACGCTGAAATCACTGCTGACGACAAGATCGTGTCCGCCGCTTCCTGCACCACCAACGCCATCGTGCCGGTGCTGAAGGCAGTGAATGACAAGTTCGGCATCGTCAACGGCCACGTCGAAACCGTTCACTCGTACACCAACGACCAGAACCTGATCGACAACTTCCACAAGGGCGATCGTCGTGGCCGTAGCGCCGCGTTGAACATGGTGATCACCGAGACCGGTGCTGCCACCGCTGCTGCCAAGGCCCTGCCTGAGCTGGCCGGCAAGCTGACCGGTAACGCGATCCGTGTACCGACGCCGAACGTGTCGATGGCCATCCTCAACCTGAACCTTGAGAAAGCCGCCACCCGCGAAGAGATGAACGAGTACCTGCGCTACATGGCGCTGCACTCCGATCTGCACAAGCAAATCGACTTCGTCAATTCCCAGGAAGTGGTTTCCACCGACTTCGTTGGCTCGCGCCACGCCGGTGTGGTGGACGCGGAAGCGACCATCAGCCAAGACAACCGCGTTGTCCTGTACGTGTGGTACGACAACGAGTTCGGCTACAGCTGCCAGGTGGTTCGCGTGATGGAAGACATGGCTGGGGTCAACCCGCCTGCGTTCCCGCGCTAAGCATCAGCAATAAATGAAAAAGCCCCGACTGGTTCGGGGCTTTTTTATGGCTGGGGATTTTGTGCAGGCTGGCAGGGCCTCATCGGGGGCAAGCCCCCTCCCACAGTTGATCGCATTTCAATGTGGGAGGGGGCTTGCCCCCGATGGGCATAATTATCTGCACAACACTGTAGCAACCACGGTAACCAAGGTAACCACGATGCGAAGCGAGCCGCTGTTGATCTTGATCCTGCTTTTGATCTCAGGCGGCCCCCCAAATCCCTGTCGGATTACGGGCACACCGAGCGTGAGCGAGGTGCCGAGTGTTGGGGCAAGAGCCTTTTGGTTACTTTTGGGCTCCTTTCAAAAGTGAGCCGCTGTAAAAGCGGAACCCATAGTGGCCGTTACCTAAATAACGGATATGTACCCAGTCTGATCCAACATCATGGTCGTCTGCCAGGCCGCCAGCGGGAGCAAGCTCCCTCGCCACAGGTCCAACGCCATAGCCAGAATTGTGTAGATACCGATGCCCCGATGGGGCCCTCAGTCCACAAGCTTGCTGCGCAGGCTGTCGGACAACCCCTTGGGCGCCAACCAGATACCCAGGTAGGCCCTTGCCAGCGCGTCATTGCGGCTGCTGAACACCACTTGGCCATTGATCTCCAAATTCAGGCCACGGCCGGGACGAAAATCCAGGGCATATCGATCTCCGGCTTGGATATCACGAAAGCGGGTGTGTAGTTTTTCGATCTCTGGCTTCAGGCTTGCGCTGGTTTGCTGGCGCTCCAGGGTGGCCGTGGCCGCCTTGATCACATCGCTGCGGTCGATATCGCGAAAGTAATACAACACAAGGCGCAGCGTCTTTTGCTGGTCCCACGCCTGCTTCGCACTCAGGTCCGCCGGGGCATACAGCGCGGCCGCGTACACATCCGCCCAGAGGTAAGTGAGCACCGCCTGGCTTTTCAGCACCAAGGCCTGGGACTGTGCCGGGAAGTCGGCTTGCTTGAGCCGATCCGCCTCATTGGCGTGTGCGGTGATCGACAACATCAGCATTAAACAGAAAACTAGATGCCGCATAATGGCCCGTCCCGAAAAGATCCGTGGCTACAGGTTAATTCATTTTCCGGCAGCGGCAGGGTTCAGGGATAATCTGCGCTGTGTAGTAAAGGCAAGACTGGCCTACGACGCGACCAAGGGTTAATGTGCGCGGCGTTGCGCCTTATATAGACTGTGCCCCGGTTCACACACTTGAGCCAAATTGTCCTTCATGACCGCTGGCCGCGGCATGATTTAGCCCGGCGTCCAACCGTACGCCTGGCCTGTTCTGAGGAGTACGCATGGCTGTCTACAACTACGACGTGGTGGTACTGGGTTCCGGCCCGGCTGGAGAAGGTGCGGCGATGAACGCCGCGAAAGCAGGGCGCAAGGTGGCGATGGTCGATAGCCGTCGCCAGGTCGGCGGTAACTGCACCCACCTGGGCACCATCCCGTCCAAGGCCTTGCGTCACTCGGTGCGCCAGATCATGCAGTTCAATACCAACCCGATGTTCCGGGCCATTGGTGAGCCGCGCTGGTTCTCGTTCCCGGACGTGCTCAAAAGCGCCGAGAAAGTCATCTCCAAGCAGGTTGCTTCGCGTACCGGCTACTACGCCCGTAACCGCGTCGACCTGTTCTTCGGCACCGGCAGCTTCGCCGACGAGCAAACCGTCGAAGTGGTCTGCGCCAACGGCGTGGTCGAGAAGCTGGTGGCCAAGCACATCATCATCGCCACCGGGTCGCGCCCGTATCGCCCGGCGGACATCGATTTCCACCACCCGCGTATCTACGATAGCGACACCATCCTGAGCCTGGGCCACACCCCGCGTAAACTGATCATCTACGGCGCCGGTGTGATCGGCTGTGAATACGCCTCGATCTTCAGCGGCCTGGGTGTGCTGGTGGAGCTGGTGGATAACCGCGACCAGTTGCTGAGCTTCCTCGACTCGGAAATTTCCCAGGCGTTGAGCTACCACTTCAGCAACAACAACATCACCGTGCGCCACAACGAAGAGTACGAGCGGGTCGAAGGCCTGGACAACGGGGTGATCCTGCACCTCAAGTCCGGCAAGAAGATCAAGGCCGACGCCTTGTTGTGGTGCAACGGCCGTACCGGCAACACCGACAAGCTGGGCATGGAAAACATCGGCGTCAAGGTCAACAGCCGTGGCCAGATCGAGGTGGACGAGAACTACCGCACCTGCGTGACCAACATCTACGGCGCCGGTGACGTGATCGGCTGGCCGAGCCTGGCCAGTGCCGCGCACGACCAGGGCCGTTCGGCCGCTGGCAGCATCGTCGACAATGGCAGCTGGCGCTACGTGAACGACGTGCCGACCGGGATCTACACCATTCCGGAGATCAGCTCGATCGGCAAGAACGAGCACGAACTGACCAAGGCCAAGGTGCCTTACGAAGTGGGCAAGGCGTTCTTCAAGAGCATGGCGCGTGCGCAGATCGCCGGCGAGCCGCAAGGCATGCTGAAGATCCTGTTCCACCGTGAAACCCTGGAAGTCCTCGGCGTGCATTGCTTCGGCTACCAAGCCTCGGAAATCGTGCACATCGGCCAGGCGATCATGAGCCAGCCGGGTGAGCAAAATACCCTCAAGTATTTTGTGAACACCACGTTCAACTACCCGACCATGGCGGAAGCCTATCGGGTCGCGGCCTACGACGGCCTCAACCGGCTTTTTTGAGCGGCTCCGGCCGGTGGCCTGAGCCGGCCGGGGAGACCGATTTCAGTAATTCCCGAGAGTGGCAGTGGCCAAACCGGGAAAGTCTGTAATCAGGCTATCTACGCCGAAGTCGGCGAGCCTGCGCATCAGCGCGGGTTCGTTGACTGTCCACACGGACACGTGCAAGCCCTGGCGCTGGGCTTTTTCCAGACGCTCGGGGGTGCACAATGTCCAGTTCAACGCCAGATACTCACAGCCATAGTTCTGCGCGACCTTCAACGGGTCGAGCCAGGCATATTCGGCGACCAGGCCGCGTGACAGGTCCGGGGTGAGTTCAACCGCCGCTTTCAGCACTTCCCGCGAGCTTGAGGTCACGGTGACCTTGTCCATCAGACCGAAACGTACGGCCATCTCACGGATCGCCAGCACGGTGGTGGCGGCGCGGGTGCGCGACGCGCTTTTGACTTCCAGTTGCCAGTGATCGAAGTCGCACTGTTCGAACAGTTCTTCCAGGCGTGGGATCGGGCAGGGCTTGACCCAGCCCGGGCCGCCTTTGCGCGCGTCCATCTTCACCAGGTCTGCCGCCGAATACTCGACGACTTTGCCGCGCCGGTCGGCGGTGCGCTTGAGGGTCGGGTCGTGGATGACCATCAGCTCGCCGTCCATGGACAGGTGCAAATCCAGTTCGCAGCGGCGTACACCGTGCTTGAGGCACTCCTGGAAGCTAGTCAGGGTGTTTTCCGGTGCTTCGCCTTTGGCACCGCGGTGGCCGTAGATCAGGGTCACAGTTGCTCCTTTACGCCAGGTCGTCCGGCGGGGTGAATTCGAGAGTTCAGGTGTCTTGGGCGTCGCTTTGTTCCCGCGCCAGGCGCCGTTCCTGGGCCTGTTTCTGCAAGATGTAGCGCGCCAGCAGTTGGCGCTGGGCGTCGGTCATGGCTTCGAATTCCGTGCCGACGTCAAAGCCTGTGCCTTTGGGATCGCAATGGGTGACCCGCGCGCGCAGCAGCAGGCCGAGTGCCTGGGGCATCAGCACCAGCTTGACCGCCAGGTGGGCGCCGGCCGGCAGGGGCGTGGGGTGTTGGAAGTCGATGCCACCTTCGGAAATGATCACCGGCTGCGGAGCGCCGACCTCATCCAGCAAGCCGCGCGCCATGATCTGGCTGAGCAGGTCGACACGTTTGTTCTGCACACGCAGGAAGGCCGCAAGGGTGCGATCCTTCTCGCTGAGCTGGCGTAGCAGGTGCTGGGCCTCGAATTCACTCAGGTGCAGCTCGCTGAGCAGATTGAAGAGTGGCGAATCATCCAGCAACACTTCCTTGCTCGCTGCTTCGGGGGCAGACAGGCTTTTGATTTGGAGTGCGATCATGTCGTCGATACGGTAGTATTCGCGGCGCTCTTCTTCATCTAATGTCGACATGGCGAACCCCAGGTAACGGTAATGGTCTGAGTGTAAAGCTGCTTACCAGACCCCGCCACCGGGACGTCTTCTTTTCCTCCGAACAAGCCCCGACATGTTCAGACCTCTCTTCGTATTTATCGGCACGCGTTATACCCGTGCAAAGCGCCGCAATCATTTTGTGTCGTTCATTTCCCTCACCTCGATGATCGGGCTCGCCTTGGGCGTGGTCGTGATGATCGTGGTGCTGTCGGTCATGAACGGCTTCGATCATGAGATGCGCACCCGCGTGCTGGGCATGGTGCCCCACGCGACCATCGAGGGCGATGCGCCCATCAGCGACTGGCAAAGCCTGGCGGCCAAGGTCAAGCAGAACCCCAAGGTGCTGGCGGTTGCGCCCTTCACCCAGATGCAGGGGTTGCTGACCAACGACGGCAAGGTGCAGAAGATCCTGCTCAATGCCATCGACCCGGCCCAGGAACGCAACGTCTCGATCATCGACAAGTTCATGTTGCAGGGCAAGCTCGACGACCTGGCGCCCGGCAGCTTCGGCATCGTGATCGGCGACAAGGCGGCGGCCAAGCTCGGCGTGGGCCTCGGCGACAAGCTGACCTTCGTCGCGCCGGAAGTCACCGTGACCCCGGCCGGCATGTTCCCGCGCATGAAGCGCTTTACCGTGGTCGGCACCTTCCACGTTGGCGCCGGCGAGATCGACGGCTACCTCGGCCTGACCAACCTCACTGACCTGGCGCGCCTGCATCGCTGGCAGCCGGACCAGGTGCAGGGCCTGCGCCTGAAGTTCAACGACCTGTTCGACGCACCGCGCGGCGCCTGGGAAATCGCCCAGCACCTGGGTGAAAACCAGTACTACGCCCGCGACTGGACCCGTACCCACGGCAACCTGTACCAGGCCATCCGCATGGAAAAAGCCATGATCGGCCTGCTGTTGCTGCTGATCGTCGCCGTGGCGGCCTTCAACATCATCTCCACGCTGGTGATGGTGGTGAACGACAAGAAGGGCGATATCGCCATCCTGCGTACCCTCGGCGCCACGCCGGGGCAGATCATGGCGATCTTCATGGTGCAGGGCACCGTGATCGGTGTGGTCGGCACCTTGATCGGTACGGCCGTCGGCATTCTGGCTGCGTTGAACGTGAGTGCCGCCATCGCCGGCCTCGAAACCCTGATCGGCCACAAGTTTCTCAACGCCGACGTTTACTTCATCGACTACTTGCCGTCCCAGGTTCAGGCCCAGGACGTGTTGATGGTGGGCGGCGCTGCGTTGGTCCTGAGTTTCCTTGCCACCCTGTATCCAGCCTGGCGCGCGGCACGTACCCAGCCAGCACAGGCCTTACGTTATGAGTGAATCGGGCATGAGTGAAAAAGCAATCCTGAGCTGCCGCAACCTGGGCAAATCCTATGAGGAAGGCCCGGAATCGGTGGTGGTGTTGTCCAACCTGCAACTTGAGCTGCACCCTGGCGAACGCGTGGCGATCGTCGGCAGTTCCGGTTCCGGCAAAAGTACCTTGCTGAACCTGCTGGGCGGCCTTGATACGCCGTCCCAGGGCAGCGTGTGGCTGGCCGGTGAAGAGCTGTCGGCCCTCGGTGAGAAGGCTCGTGGGCAACTGCGCAACCGTTCGTTGGGCTTTGTGTACCAGTTCCACCATTTGCTGCCGGAATTCACCGCCCTGGAAAACGTGTGCATGCCGCTGTTGATCGGCAAGACCGCGATCCCGCAAGCCCGCCAGCGTGCTCAGGCCCTGCTGGAGCGTGTCGGCCTCGGCCATCGCCTGGAGCACAAGCCGGCGGAGCTGTCCGGCGGCGAGCGTCAGCGTGTGGCGATTGCCCGTGCCCTGGTCAACAACCCAGGCCTGGTGATGCTCGATGAGCCCACCGGCAACCTCGACTCCCACACCGCCCAGGGCATCAAGGACTTGATGCTGGAACTGAGCACCCAGATGCGCACCGCGTTCCTGGTGGTGACCCATGACATGAGCATGGCCCGGCAGATGGACCGCGTGTTGCACCTGCAGGAAGGTCATCTGGTCGCCATCTGACCCGTTTCAAGCCCGGCGCCTTAAGCGCTGGGCTTTTTCATTTTTTCAACGGTGCCCGCGAATGTTCAGACCGTTATCGATTTTCATCGGCACGCGCTATACCCGCGCCAAGCGCCGCAACCGTTTTGTCTCGTTTATCTCGATGACCTCGATGATCGGCCTCGCCCTGGGCGTGCTGGCGATGATCGTGGTGCTGTCGGTGATGAACGGCTTCCAGCGCGAAATGAGCTCGCGCATCCTTGGCATGGTGCCCCACGCGACCATCGTCGGCGTGAACCCGATCAACGATTGGCAGCCCGTGGCCGCCGCCGCGATGAAGAACCCGGAAGTGACCGCGGCAGTGCCCTTCACGCAGATGGACGGCATGTTCTCCTACAAGGGCGCCATGCAGCCGATCGAGATCAGCGGCATCGACCCGGCACAGGAAGGCAAGGTGTCGATCGTGGCCCAGCATATCGTGCGCGGCAAACTGGATGACCTGAAGCCTGGCGAGTTCGGCGTGGTGGTCGGCGAAATCACCGCCCGGCGCTTCCGCCTCAACGTGGGCGACAAGTTGACCCTGATCGTGCCGGAAATCAGCACCGCACCGGGGGGCATCACCCCGCGGATGCAGCGCTTGAACGTGGTGGGGATCTTCAAGGTCGGCGCCGAACTGGACGGCTCCATGGCCATGATCCACATGGCCGACGCCGCAGAGATCCAGCATTGGCAGCCGAACCAGGTGCAAAGCGTGCGCCTGGCGGTGAAAGACCTGTATGCGGCGCCCAAGGTCTCGGCGGACATCGCCGCCAGCCTGGGCGCCGGCTACAAGCCGGATGACTGGACCCACACCCAGGGCAGCCTGTTCAGCGCAATGAAAATGGAAAAGACCATGATCGGCTTGCTGTTGCTGATGATCGTCGCCGTGGCTGCGTTCAACATCATTGCCACGCTGATTATGGTGGTAAACGACAAGGGCGCGGACATCGCGATCCTGCGTACCATCGGCGCGACGCCGCGGCAGATCATGGCGATCTTCATGGTGCAGGGCACCGTGATCGGTGTCGTCGGTACCTTGATCGGCGGCATCCTGGGTGTGATTGCGGCGCTGAATGTGAGTGAGCTGGTGGGCTGGCTGGAACGGGTTACCGGGCAGCATATCTTCAGTTCGGATGTGTATTTTGTCAGCAATCTGCCTTCGGAGCTTCAAGGCGGGGATGTGCTGCTGATCTGCACGGCCGGGTTTGTGTTGAGCTTTTTGGCGACGATTTATCCGGCGTATCGGGCGGCGAAGATTGAGCCGGCGCATGCCTTGAGATATTCGTAAGATTCAAGACCGCTATCGGGGGCAAGCCCCTCCCACATTGTGAAGCGTGAATATATTCAAACTGTGGGAGGGGGCTTGCCCCCGATAGGGCCGGTACCGCTTGCATCAATCTCCGGCGGGTAACTCAATCACAAACCGCGTCCACCCCGCCCCAGACTCACAATAAATCCTCCCTCCATGCGCCCGCACAATCGACTGGGTAATCGCCAACCCCAGCCCCGCATGTTCGCTGCTGCCTTCATGCCGCGCCGGGTCCGCCCGGTAGAACCGATCAAACAACCTCGGTAACAACTGTGCTGGAATGCCTTCCCCGGTGTTTTCAACCGTGAGCGTCACGCCGTCCACCATGCGCACCCGCACTTCGCCGCCCGCTGGAGTAAACCGCAGGGCGTTATCGAGCAGGTTCGACAGCGCCCGGCGCAACATGCCGCGATCACCCATCGTGTGGGCTGTGCCTTCGCGCACCAGGCTGACGTGGGCGTCTTCGGCCAGCAACGCGAAAAACTCCAGCAACGCCTCCACTTCATCTGCCAGCGCCAGAGGCTCGCGCTTAGGCACCAGCAATCCATGATCCGCCTTGGCCAGGTACAACATGTCATTGACCAACTGCGCCATCCATTGCAGCTCTTCCAGATTGCTGTGCAGCGCCTCGCGGTAATCCTCCAGCGGCCGTGGCTGAGTGAGGGTGACCTGTGTCTGGGTCAGCAGGTTCGACAACGGCGTGCGCAGTTCGTGGGCGATGTCGGCGGAGAACGCCGAGAGGCGCTGGAACGCATCGTCCAGGCGGCCGAGCATGGCGTTGAAGGTTTGAGCCAGTTCGGCCAGTTCCACCGGCATGTGCTGCTGGGGCAGGCGCTGCGTCAGGGAGTGGGCAGACACACTCGCGGCCACTTCCCCCATGCGTCGTAACGGTCGCAGGCCACTGCGCGCGGCCCATGCACCGAGCAGGGCGGTCGCCAGGGCTGACAGGCCGACGGTGAGCCAGATCAGATGCTGCATGCGTTGCAGGAAATGCTGGTGGTGAGTGATATCGAGCACCAGCGTCAACTGTGGCGAGTCGGGTTGGTTTGCCCGCAACGGTGTGTTGTAGACGCGGTAGTCGGTGCCGGCGTTTTGCAGGCTGTGCAGGCCGGGGCCGGTGGGCAGATTGACGCCGGGCGCAGCGTCAAACCAGCGCTGGCCTTGGGCGGTGACGCGCAGCGCCAGCTCGGGTTGGCGATTGAGCTCGGCGCGCAGTTGGGCTTCACGTTGCGCGAACAATTCGGGCGAGTCGACACCCTGCAACGTGCTGCGCAGCGCCACCAGCTGGCTGTCGAGCTGTTGCTGGTCCAGTTCAATGAAGTGCGCCTCGCTGGCGCGGTTGAACAGCACACCCGCGATCAGCGACACCACCGCCGTGCAGGCCGCGAACAGCAGCGCCAGGCGACTGGCCAGGGACAGGCGCTTGATCAATTGACGCGCTCCTCCAGCACATAACCCATGCCGCGCACGGTGTGGATCAATTTATTCGGGAAGTTATCGTCGACTTTCAGGCGCAGGCGGCGGATTGCCACTTCGATAATGTTGGTGTCGCTGTCGAAGTTCATGTCCCACACCTGGGAGGCGATCAGCGATTTGGGCAGCACTTCGCCCTGGCGGCGCAGCAGCAGTTCGAGCAGGGAAAACTCCTTGGCCGTCAGGTCGATGCGCTGGCCGTCCCGCTCGACGCGACGGCGGATCAGGTCCAGGCGCAGATCGGCCAGTTGCAAGGCGGTTTCCTGCGGCGTGCTGCTGCCACGGCGCAACAGGCTGCGCACGCGCGCCAGCAGTTCGGAGAAGGCGAAGGGTTTGACCAAGTAGTCGTCGGCACCCAGTTCCAGGCCGTGCACGCGGTCTTCCACGGCGTCGCGGGCGGTCAGGAACAGTACCGGGATGTCCAGGCCTGCCGTGCGCACGGCCTGGAGGATCTGCCAGCCATCACGGCCCGGCAGCATCACATCGAGGATCAACAGGTCGTAGGCGCCGGTCAGTGCCAGGTGCTGACCGCTGGTACCGTCGGCCACCAGTTCGGTGGTAAACCCCGCCTCCGTCAGGCCCTGGCGCAGGTACTGGCCGGTTTTAGGTTGGTCTTCGACGATCAGCAGTTTCATGGGCGGCTCTTGGCAACGGGTGACGACGGCTTTATACCCTGGGGGCCAGGGCAGGGGGGGAACCTGACAAAGTTGTAATCTAGCAGTCAGTTGGCTGGCAGCGGCGCACGCTTAGAGTGTGCCTCAGATGAGTCAGATATTTTGGAGAAGACAGATGGCATTGCGTAAACCCCTGTTGTTGGCGACGTGCCTGCTGGCGTTGAGTGTTGAGGCGATGGCTGATGCCGCCCATACCTATGCGTTCGGTGAGGCTGCGCCCGCGAGCAAGGCCACGCGTACCGTGGAAGTGACGCTGCAGGACATTTCCTTTTCGCCCAAGTCCATTGACGTAAAAGCCGGTGAGACGGTGCGCTTTGTACTGGTCAACAAGGGCCAGTTGCTGCACGAATTCAACCTGGGCGATGCGGCAATGCACGCCGAGCATCAGAAGGAAATGTTGCAGATGCAGGCCAGTGGCATGCTCACTTCCACGGGCATGGGCAAGATGGATCATAGCGCCATGGGCCATGGTGCGATGAAACACGACGATCCCAATAGCGTATTGGTCGAGCCCGGCAAAACCGCCGAGCTGACCTGGACCTTCACCAAGGCCACGGGCCTGGAGTTTGCCTGCAACCTGCCGGGGCATTACCAGGCGGGCATGGTCGGCACGCTCAACGTCGATTGATCCGCTGGCGCTTAGGCGCGGGGGCAAAGGCTGGTAGACTGGCGCGGTTTATTTAGCCAGGTTTCCGCCATGCATCCCGCAGCCGAACATTCGCCGCTGGGCAAGTCCAGTGAATACATCTCCACCTACACACCTTCGTTGTTGTTCCCGATCCCGCGTGCGGCCAAATGGGCCGAACTGGGCCTGAGCGCCGAGACCCTGCCTTACAAGGGCGTGGATTTCTGGAACTGCTTCGAACTGTCCTGGCTGCTGCCGTCGGGCAAGCCGGTGGTGGCCATCGGTGAATTCAGCATCCCGGCCGACTCGCCGAACATCATCGAGTCCAAGTCGTTCAAGCTCTACCTCAACTCGCTCAACCAGACCGCGTTTGCCGATACGGCAAGCCTGGAAGCCACCCTGCGCATCGACCTCAGCGCCGCTGCCGGCAAGCCTGTGACCGTGCGTATTCGCACCTTGGCTGAAAGTGAAGCTGAAGGCGTAATGGCGTTGCCCGGCGTGTGCATCGATGATTTGGATATCAGTGTCAGCAACTACGAGCACCCACGCCCGGAACTGCTGCGTTGCGATGACGCGCGCGTTGTCGAGGAGAGCGTGCACAGCCACCTGCTCAAATCCAACTGCCCGGTGACCAGCCAGCCTGACTGGGGCAGCGTCGTGGTGGAATACCGTGGTCACGCGCTGGATCACGCCAGCCTGCTGGAATACATCGTGAGCTTTCGCCAGCACTCGGACTTCCATGAACAGTGCGTGGAGCGCATCTTCCTGGACTTGCAGCGCTTGCTGAAGCCGGAGAAGTTGACGGTGTATGCGCGGTATGTGCGGCGGGGTGGGCTGGATATCAACCCGTATCGCAGTACTGAGGATGTCGCGTTCCAGAACGTGCGCCTGGCTCGCCAGTAAACAACTGTGGGAGTGGGCTTGCCCCCTCCCACATTGGGATCTGCGCTGGGCTGGCGCGCAGATTAAATTCCCATGCTGCCCAGCGTGTTCATGATATTGCGCAATGTCCCGGAAATCACCGGGTGCTCGGCGTCGAACTCTATGGCTGCTTGATTCACATCATCGGAAATACTGGGTGTCTGAGTCGCCGGTTCAAGTTCAAGTTGTAACTCAAACTTGGCAATCAAAGCCTCCAGTGCTTCACGCTTCTCTTCCGACAGCGGCGGATCCTGTTCCAATTGCCCGCGCAGGATCTCGACCTGTTCTTCCAGTTTTTTGCGATCAGGCATGACATGTTTCCTTTTATCGATAGTCACTGGCATAGACCGCGGCACGCCGAGAAAGGTCTACGGGCTGACCTGTAGATTAATCCACTGGCGTCGACTGTGCATGATCCGTGTCAGGGCTTCTCGCCTTTGTGCTGGCGCAGCCTGATGTCGGCCAGGCAGGTTCCGAGTTCGCCCAGGTGATCGATCACCGAGTGCACGCCCAGCCCGTACAGCGCGAGGGTGGCCTTGCCGCGCTTGAGCTCGCGTTCCGGTTCGCTCAATGCCAGCCATTGCTCGGGCGCCATCCCGCACAATGAGCCGCAGGAGGCCAGGCCGATGGTCCACAGCCCGGCATTGAGCCCGGATTGCAGCAGGCGCGGTTCGCCGCTGACCAACACGCAGCCTTCCAGGCGCTCGATATTCAGCTCCATCAAGGCTTGCCAGCAGGCATGGGGCGCGGGCCAGCGAATGGCGGAGGGCGATGCCGCCTTGACCCAGTCGGGCAGCGTGGCGGCCAGGGGCGTGGTGACGGCGGGGGGGAGTTCATCCAGCCAGGCGCAGGGAACACCCTGTTCCTTGAGGCTGCGCAGGATTTTCAGCGCACCCGGTGTGGCTTGGGAGTCGGGGGAGGGTGAATCGGTGCGCGCCCGGGAACCGAAATCCACCAGGCAGCCACTCAGGCCAAACAGAACGGCAGTCAAGGCGGGGGCGCTGGCGATGGCAATCTCGGGTTGAGGCATGTCGACATCCCTGAAATAGCGCTAACGCTATCAAGGCAGGATGACAAGTCGATGACAGGATTGTTAATTGTAGGAATTTTGTCCATTTAATGTCAGGCGCTTCCTTGTTGCTGCCTAAATGGCGACTTCCGTCATATACTGACGGCCTTATTCAGGGCATAGCGCCCATGACAGACCATTCAAGGAGCAAAAGCTATGCGCTGGAGCCACTATTTCGCTCAGCTGTCGGTGTGTGCCACTGTACTGCTGGCGCCGTTTGCCGCACACGCAGCGTCGGAAGACGATCCGTGGGAAAGCATCAACCGCCCGATCTTCAGCTTCAACGACACCGTTGATACCTACGCCCTGAAGCCGTTGGCCCAAGGCTATGAGTGGATTACCCCGCAGTTTGTCGAAGACGGTATCCACAACTTCTTCCGCAACATCGGCGATGTGGGCAACCTGGCCAACAACGTGCTGCAACTCAAACCGCATAACGCCGGTGTCGACACCGCCCGTTTGCTGGTCAACACCACGTTCGGCGTGCTGGGCTTTATCGATGTCGGCACCAAAATGGGGCTGCAACGCAGCGATGAAGACTTCGGCCAGACCCTCGGTTATTGGGGCGTGGGCAGTGGTCCTTACGTGATGATCCCGCTGCTGGGCCCAAGCACACTGCGTGATGCGCCGTCCAAGTACGTGGACAGCTACACCCAACCGTACCGCTATATGAACGATATCGGCTGGCGCAACAGCACCATGGGCCTGAACATTGTCGACACCCGTGCCAGCCTGCTCGACAGTGAGAAGCTGATCACCGGCGATAAGTACACCTTTATCCGCAACGCCTACCTGCAGAACCGCGAGTTCAAGGTCAAGGATGGCAAGGTGGTTGACGATTTTTAAGCTGTGATGTTTTGAAATGAAAAAAAAGGCGACCCTGGGGGTCGCCTTTTTTGTGCGCGGGTTTCAGCGCATTTTCAAGATCTTAAGCCCCAGCTGTTGCTCTTCGCCTGCCGTCTTGGTCCATACCACTTCGGTATCCGCCTCCAGGCCGGCAAGGGCGGCATGCTCCGAATCGATGCGTACGGTCAATTCATCTCCCACGTTGAACTGGCGGGGTGCCTGCACCTGCATCCCGGAGCTGGAAAGGTCCACGCATACCCCGGCAATCTCCTGGCCGGCATGGATCAAAGACACATCGGCATCCACACGCATGCGGATGAAATCGCGTTTTTCGGCATAGTCGCGCTCGTGTTCGCTCATAGGTTCCATCCTTACTTTGTGTTGTGGTCGTGGCTGTTCTTATAACTCCCGGTGATTTGCGATGTAAAGACGCCCGGCGACCATCGGCATGAGCTTGAAACCCCTCACGGATGGGAGTACCGTCTGCGCCTTAGAAGGGCACCTCTGCTTTACCTTTGTGCATGGGCGAAATCCCAATGCTTTGTAGGACAGAGAGGCTAGAAAGCGAATCCAGTACGTGAGTCCGGCCATTGCCGAGCCGCCTACGCCAACCTAATTCTGGCGCCGTTTGCCCACATGCAAAAAACCAGTGCCACGCTGCTGATAATCGATGACGACGAAGTAGTGCGCGCGAGCCTCGCGGCCTATTTGGAAGACAGTGGCTTCAGCGTCCTGCAGGCCAGTAATGGCCAACAGGGTCTCCAGGTATTCGAGCGCGACCAGCCCGACCTCGTGATCTGCGACCTGCGCATGCCCCAGATGGGCGGCCTCGAGCTGATTCGCCAGGTGACCGAGCGCGCGCCGCAGACCCCGGTGATTGTCGTGTCCGGCGCGGGCGTGATGAACGATGCCGTCGAGGCCCTGCGCCTGGGCGCTGCCGATTACCTGATCAAGCCCCTGGAAGACCTGGCGGTGCTGGAGCACTCGGTGCGCCGTGCCCTGGACCGTGCCCGCCTGCTGGTGGAGAACCAGCGCTATCGCGAGAAGCTCGAAACCGCCAACCGCGAACTCGAAGCCAGCCTCAACCTGCTCCAGGAAGACCAGAACGCCGGTCGCCAGGTGCAAATGAACATGCTGCCGGTCAGCCCCTGGACCATCGACGAATTTCAGTTTGCGCACCAGATCATCCCGTCGCTGTACCTCTCGGGTGATTTTGTCGACTACTTCCGCGTTGACGAACGGCGTGTCGCGTTCTACCTGGCCGATGTATCCGGCCATGGTGCTTCCTCTGCTTTTGTCACCGTGTTGTTGAAGTTCATGACCACACGGTTGCTGTTCGAATCCAAACGCAATGGCACCTTGCCGGAGTTCACCCCCTCCCAGGTGCTGGGCCACATCAACCGGGGCCTGATCAGCTGCAAGCTGGGCAAGCACGTGACGATGGTCGGCGGCGTGATTGATGAAGAAACCGGTCTTTTGACCTACAGCATCGGCGGTCACCTGCCGATGCCGGTTTTGTACACTCCTGACAGTGTGCGTTACCTGGAAGGGCGTGGTTTGCCGGTGGGCTTGTTCAATGAAGCCACCTATGAAGACCACATTCTGGAGTTACCGCCGACGTTCAGCCTTACGCTGATGTCCGACGGTATCCTGGACCTTCTTCCAGAGCCTACACTCAAAGAGAAAGAAGCCGCCTTGCCTCAAAAGGTCAAGTCGGCGGGCGGCAGCCTGGATGGCCTGCGGCAGGTTTTTGGATTGGCCACGCTAGGGGAGATGCCGGATGATATCGCCCTATTGGTGTTGAGCAGGAATCTTTGATGAGTACCGGAAGAATCCAATTCGCCGAGCAAGACGGGACCTTTGTCCTGAAATTTGTCGGTGAAGTGCGCCTGACCTTGTGTTCGGCGCTGGATGCGACGATTGAGCGGATCTTCACAGCGCTGAACTTCTCGGCGATCGTGATCGATCTGACCGAAACCCGCAGCATCGATAGCACCACCCTGGGTCTCTTGGCCAAGTTGTCCATTCTGTCTCGGCAGAAGGTTGGCCTGTTGCCGACGGTCGTCACCACCCACGAAGACATCACCCGTCTGCTGCAGTCCATGGGCTTCGACCAGGTGTTCAACATCGTTGACCGCCCGATCCCCTGCCCGGAATGCCTGACCGACCTGCCGTCCCAGGACCAGTCCGAGGAAGTGGTGCGGGTCAAGGTGCTGGAAGCGCACAAGATCCTGATGGGCCTGAACGAGTCCAACCGTGAAGCCTTCCACGACCTCGTCAACGCGCTGGAACGCCACTGATCCAAATCCTGGAACACGGTCAACTGTGGGAGGGGGCTTGCCCCCGATGGCGGTGGGTCAGTTATGAATTTATTGACTGTCACTCCGCTATCGGGGGGCAAGCCCCCTCCCACCTTTGATCGCTGCTTGGCTTGAGACCGGGAAAAGGCAAAAAAAGGGCGGTACCCGCGAAGGTACCGCCCTTTTTGCCGCCTGCGCTTTTTACAGCTTGGCCGACAACAGCGCTTCCAGCTTCTCCTGGTCCCGAGCAAACTGACGAATCCCCTCCGCCAGCTTCTCAGTCGCCATCGCATCCTCGTTGGACTCCCAACGGAACTGCGCTTCAGTCAGATGCACCCGCGCTTCACCGGCATGGCCTGGCGACAACTTACGCTCCAGCTTGCCTTCATCCGCCGCCAGCTTCTCCAGCAGATCCGGGCTGATGGTCAGGCGATCACAGCCAGCCAACTCTTCGATCTGGCTGAGGTTGCGGAAGCTCGCACCCATCACCACGGTCTTGTAGCCGTTGGCCTTGTAGTAGTTGTAGATGCGCGTCACAGACTGCACACCCGGGTCTTCAGCACCGGTGTAGTCGTTGCCGTTGGCCTTTTTGTACCAATCGTAGATACGGCCCACGAAAGGTGAGATCAGGAACACGCCAGCCTCAGCACAGGCTACCGCCTGGGCGAAGGAGAACAGCAGCGTCAGGTTGGTCTGGATACCTTCTTTTTCCAGCTGCTCGGCGGCGCGGATGCCTTCCCAGGTGGAGGCGATCTTGATCAGCACACGGTCGCGGCCAACGCCGGCTTTGTCGTACAGGTCGATCAGACGGTGCGCACGCTTGAGTACGGCGTCAGTGTCGAACGACAGGCGGGCATCCACCTCGGTGGAAATACGGCCCGGCACCACTTTGAGAATCTCTTGACCCACCGCCACCGCAAAACGGTCGCTGGCCAGGCCTACATCACCATTGCAGTCCTGTACGCACTCATCGAGCAGCTTGGCATAGCCTGGGATCGACGCAGCCTTGAGCAGCAGGGAAGGGTTGGTGGTGGCGTCTTGCGGCTTGAGCTTGGCGAGGGTAGAAAAATCGCCGGTATCGGCTACGACGGTGGTGAATTGCTTGAGTTGTTCCAGCTTGGAAGTCATGGGCGTGCTCTGTCCTGTGGGTCTGATGACATTACCCGAGCGCCGACAGGCGCTCAAGGGCGCAAATGCGTTCGATCGTTTGCGAGGGCAACAACCTGAAAACAGCCGTTTGAATGACCGGCCGTGCTGCAAGATAGGAGGGCAAAACGTTCGGCAGGTTCAACCCAATTACCGCATGACCACCACAACCCAAATGTGGGAGGGGGCTTGCCCCGATAGCGGCAGGCCAGTCACCCCGGACCTGCACGGACACTCACCGCCCTTCCAGCAAAGCCCCAGCCTGATCCAGCAACGCCAACGGATCACTCGCCTTATGAATATCCACCGACAACAACTGCCTGAACTTGCGCGCCCCTGGAAAACCAGTGCCCAACCCCAGAATATGCCGAGTGATATGGTGCATCGAGCCACCGGTCGCCAAATGCTCAGCAATATAAGGCCGCAACTGCACCAGCGCCTCAGCCCGGCTGATCACCGGCGTGTCACTGCCAAACAACTGCTGATCCACCTCCGCCAACACATACGGATTGTGATAAGCCTCGCGCCCCAGCATCACCCCATCAAACGTCTGCAGATGCTCATGGCACTGCTCCAGCGTCTTGATGCCGCCGTTGAGCACAATTTCCAACTCAGGAAAGTCCTGCTTCAACTGCGCCGCCACGTCGTAGCGCAAAGGAGGAATGTCACGGTTCTCCTTCGGTGACAGCCCTTCCAGGATCGCGATCCGCGCATGCACGGTAAAACTGGTGCAGCCAGCGTCCTTCACCGTCCCGACGAAATCACACAACTGGGCATAACTGTCCCGCCCGTTGATCCCGATACGGTGCTTCACCGTCACCGGAATCGACACCGCATCACGCATCGCCTTCACACACTCCGCCACCAACGCCGGATGCGCCATCAAGATCGCGCCGATCATATTGTTCTGCACCCGATCACTGGGGCAGCCGACGTTCAGGTTTACTTCGTCGTAGCCTGCGGCTTCGGCCATACGTGCGCAGGCGGCCAGGTCGGCGGGCACGCTACCCCCCAATTGCAGTGCAAGCGGGTGCTCGGCTTCGTTATGGCGCAGGAAACGGTCGTGATCGCCGTGGAGGATCGCGCCGGTGGTGACCATCTCGGTGTAGAGCAGCGCGTGCTTGGAGAGCAGGCGCAGGAAGAACCGGCAGTGGCGGTCGGTCCAGTCCATCATCGGGGCGACGGAGAAGCGGCGGGAGAGGGCTTGCGGTGGAGCTTTTTCTGAGGGCATTGGGATCTGGGGGGGTGAATGCGAAGGGTGAGCAGTTTATCAGGAATGGGCTAGAGCGGCCGGGTGTTGATCGTGCGATGCGGAGTCGATGTTAAATAGATCTGTCCCATTTTTGGTCGTCAGTCGATCCGTTCTCCCACAGAAATGGCTAATACGAAGTAGTACCATTTGTCAGTTTTATGCATAAATGCATATAATTAGTTGCTCATGATGACTGTATGAATATACAGTTCATCTGCGACGTGCTGTAAGAAGGTAGAGAGTGGCGTTTTTGGTACAAATCACGAGGGTGACCCGTCAACCCAAGGAAGGAACCGCTCGTGAGGGCGTATCAGGTTGTGAAGAACCAGATGCCCATTTCATACAAATTAGTGCTGCATTACTACAATATCGGTTCCTCTGGATGTAGCCTGATTAGAACAAGCAGAGGGACCACAAAAACAAGGAGAGTTTTTATGTCTAATCCTGGCAGTTACCTAGGCCCTGGGTTTGTGCAGACAGGCCCAGGATCGTACGAGTTGCCATCTATTAACGTTGGCGCCGTAAACTATGAACCTCAGGTGTTTGGAAGTGGGGGGCGAGATGACAGTGATTTTTCTCACAGTCATACCGGGCAGCTAATTAACGTAGCGACACGTACTTATATTCTTAATACATTCCCCCCTGTCATTGCTCAGAATGTTAAGGACCAGGAGGCGAGTTTTGCAGCAAGTCTTCAGTCTATGCCCACGTCTATCGCACAAAGCATTTACTCAATAGAACAGGCTGAAGGAAACGCCGAGAACGAAGTCGCGCAAATTGAAAAACATATTCGTTCGATAGACACCCTTATCGCTCAAAAAGCACAGGCGTACACGGCTCAGCAAAAAATTGCTGATAAGTATTACTATGGTCATGATTTTTTTAGCCATCCCACCAGTCAGTTTATCAGTGATGCGATCAGCGGCAGTAAGACGAATTACCCTCCAGATAAAAACTATAAAGAATGGTACGCTTCACTTGAGGCTGCGTATGCTGCGAAATATAGCAATCTTGAAATCGATTATTTAAATGCTCTGAAGCAGAATCTTCAACAACAGGCTAACCAAGCACGTGCAGACGCCGAGGCCAAACGTATTACCGATGAGGCGGCGGCGATGGATGCAAGAATTGCTGCGGAGACCGCAGAACAAGCGCGACTTGCTGCTGAGGAAGAGGCGCAACGTGTGGCCGCTGAAGCTGCTGCTGACGCGGCTAGGGTGGCTGCTAGGGTAGCCGCTGAAGCCGCAGCGATTAAAGCCGCTCGTACGTTCAGGCTTCCCGCAGCTGGTGCAACGCAACTGAGTACTGCGGCAGGTTCTATTGTTATTACGACAGGGTCAGGCATTACACTTGAAGCCGCGATTCAAGCAGCTAAGGTCGCACTGGGTACAGTTGTTGGTGCAGCCACAGCAGTCGGTATTGGGGCGTTGACGTATTCAGAATCCCTTGGCAACGGGGAGTTGCCCACGACAATGCTGGACCTGCCAGCTAAGGACTTGGCACCTAACCTACCTGCTGATCTGCTCAATGTCGCGGCGGTAGGTGGGACGGTCGATGTGCCCTATCGGATTTATGGCGACCAATCGAAGTATTCGGTACTAGTTACGCAAGCTACCGGCGGGTTAACGTCAGCGGTGCCGGTAATGGCTTTGGTACTTGATCCTGTAGCCAACGCCTATACGTTCACCACAACAGACACACCGCCGATCACCCTGACATTCCCGATCGCGGTACCTGGTGACAGTTCAACGGCGACTCCAGCGCAGCCCACAGAAACTCCGGTATACGCCGGAATCACGCTGAGCCCAGTTGAAATCAAAGTAGAGTCGTTTCCGATTGCTGGCCAGTTGAATATCCGAGACGGTATTTACGTTTACCCCGCAGATTCGGGTTTGCCGCCGATTTATGCGGTGTTTAGTAGTCCGTATGAAGGCGCAACCACCAAAGGTGAACACAGCGGTCGCATGTACAATCCCGACGAAGCGGGAGGCCCCACTCAAGACCTGGACTGGACAACGGCATCGGTGTCTGAGGAAGGTATTGATCTAGTTAAATTGCATACCCGCCGTTTTGCCCCATCGGATGCTAATAAAATTATGATCGATCGGCTAGAAAAGATCTTAAGTGGTCAGATCACTATTACTGATGTTGACAAACGTTTTTACACACACGAAATACGAGAGTTAGAGCGTTACAGGGCGCTCGGGGTAGCTGATGGGGTAGAAGGGAAAGTTTGGAATAATGCTCATGCTGCAACCTTGGAAGATTACAAACTGAGGGACGCCGACGATTTATTCTATACCCCGGAAGCCATAGCTGCAGAAATTAAACAAGTATATGGAGAGTAGGATGAGTAATATTAATGATGTTGTAGTCGCTGAAGCGCCAAGGGATGTTGTTCTTTTTATTATAAGAAACAAGCCAATTTCGTATCCGATGCTGGATCGACTATACAATAGGAATGGATGGGTCAATATTTCAAATAACCTAGAGCTTCTGAAGCTTGTTGGCAATATGGAACTCGAAGGGTTAATTGAAAATGTTGATGGAGGGATAAGGAAAGGTCCTAATTGGAAAGAGCCAACATTCATGGCTGAGAATAAGTACTCGTTTGAGTAATATGTAGCTCTGCAAAAGAAAACCCAGCATTCGCAGGGTTTTCTTTTTCTTAATTCGTGAAAAGTTGCTCCGATCTGCATGCGGGGAACTCATGGTGCGTGTATTTTTTAGGTATACGTAAAAAGCCGCATCATGAGCTTCACCATTCTAGGTCTCATCGCTGAGGTCGGCGCGAAGTTGTATTCGTTCCAGGTCCCGGCCGGATTTCCCTCGCGTTTCTAGGAAATATCTCACACCTTCCTCAAATTGCCTCTCAGACCTTCCGTAGCTAACCTCCTCAAGCCACTGCAAACTAGCGGCCGGAGGTGGAAGTCCGTATTGCTAAGGCGTTTTTACTCCCGAAAATATTTGGAGCTTCGCCCATGCCTAACAAATCACGCAATGCTTATGTTGATCACAACACTACGCCCAGCGATGCCAAGCTTCACGGAGCAGGCCAGAGAGCTATTCATCATTATCTGCCCCCATCTGACAACGCTGCCTCAGCTGACCAACCAACCGGCCACCTATTACGCGTCAGCCCTAACATAGGCACCGAAACCCTCCTCGCCAACGCCGCCGAAAACCTCGCCTCCGCCAACCAAATGGCCGCCACACTGGCGTTCGACCTCGAAGACCCGCACCGTGCCATCGTCCTGGGCATCCAGCAGCTAATCGACCTAAGCGCTCTGCTCATCGACCGAGCCCAGGAGCAAGTTGCGCCTGCATCCAGCGCAGCCTGACATCGACCCCGCCGCCTTACCCAAGGCGGCAACCTGAACCCATCCTGTCACCCCGCCAAGTTTCATCATTCCCGGCGCCGCGGAGGTCTACGATCCTCTTCAAGAGAGGACGCCCGCGCCTCCAGTCCACAGGGAACCGAAAACATGATCTCGAACCTCGTTAAAGTCGTGATGGTTGCTTGCACATTGCTCTTGGGCGCTTGCTCGTCGAGTTCGTCGAACGTGAACAGCGACCCGTGCTTTTCAGGGGGATGCCAGGCGTTTGGAGACCACAGCCCGAGCAAGGCCGCGAAGATGAATTTTGGCGGCAGTGGGTTGGGGAGCAGTTATGGGGAGTATGGGTCGGGGTTGTTGCATGATGATTGATGGGGTGGTGGGTCAGGCGTTGGTGTGTTGACTGACCCACTGCTATCGGGGGCAAGCCCCCTCCCACATTCGATCTGTGGTGGGGGCAAAATTGTGGGCTTTAGTGGCCGCCCTTCATGCGCCGGGCGATCAGGTAGAGGCCCAGGCCGGCCAGTGCCGTAGCCGCGCCGATGTAGCCGGTGCTGGTCCAGCCATACCCCGCCGTAATCGCCATCCCGCCAAACCACGGCCCCAACGCATTCGCCAGGTTAAACGCCGCATGGTTGGACGCCGCCGCCAGGCTCGGTGCTTCGTGGGCAATATCCATCAGGCGGATTTGCAACGGTGCAGCCAACGACACCATGGTGCCGACCAGGCCCATGCTCAGCAGTACGCCCCATAGCGAGGACGCGGCGAAGGGGAAGAACAGCAACACGGCGATCGACCACACCAATATCAGGCCCACCGCACGAAACTGCATGCGATCAAACAGTTTGCCTCCCGCGATGTTGCCGATAATCCCACCCACGCCAAACGCGGCGAGGCCAAACGGAATCCATTGCGGCGACACCTTGGTCACTTCGAGCATGGTCGGCGCCAGGTAGCTGAACACGCAGAACATCCCGGCAAACCCAATCGCACCGATGGACAGGGCCATCCACACCTGAGGCTTGGTGAAGGCGCGCAGTTCTTTGCGCGGGTCGCTGCGTTGTTCGTCGTGGCGGTGCGGCACGAACTGCCAGACCAGGGCGATGGTGCACAGGGCGATCACGCTCACCAACGCAAACGCCGAGCGCCAGCCCAGGTGTTGGCCGAGGAAGGTGGCGATGGGGTTGCCGAGCAGCATGGCCAGGGTCAGGCCCAGCATGACGCGGGCCACGGCGCCGGCGCGTTTGTCGTTGGGCACCATGCTGGACGCCACTACCGCGGCAATCCCGAAATAAGCACCGTGGGGCAGGCCGCTGATAAAGCGGAAGGCCACCAGCGAACCAAAGGTGGGGGTAAACGCGGTCGCCAGGTTACCCAGGGCATACAGCCCCATGAGCAACAGCAGCATGTGTTTGCGCAGCAGCTTGGCGCCAAGAATGGCCAGCAACGGCGCGCCGACCATCACGCCGAGGGCGTAGGCGCTGATGGCGTGGCCGACCTGGGGTTCGCTTAGGCCCAGGTTCTGGGCGATGTCGGGCATCAGGCCCATGATGGCGAATTCGCCAGTACCGATAGCGAAAGCGCCCACGGCCATGGCCGCTTCCATTTTGGCGGCACTGCGCGCGGGCAGCACGTGCCCGGGAGTTTGGTGGATAGACATGGATCGCTCTGTTGGAATGAATAACACGAAAGACCGCCGCAGATGCTACGCACGCCGCGGCGAACCTGTCTAGAACAGCGTTTGGCGGCAGAGTTCAATGGCGCTTTGAGATCCGTCTTATTCTCCCGCCCCCTTGCGCTCCGTACGCTTGCGGTGATGAAACTCAAACATTTCCTGCAACCCCTCGACGCCACCTTCTCCACGCCCAAGGCCGCCCGCAAGCTGCTGCGCCTGTTCGCCCTGGCGTTGGTGTTGGGTGTGTATGCGGGCGCCTACAGCTATTTGCGCGCTGCGTTCAGCGAGGAGATTTCGTTGCGGCGCAGTTACATGAATGAGGCGATTTCCGATGCGCAGAGTTTTTTTGTCAGCCGCCAGACGCTGTTGAAAAGCCTCGGCCTGTCCACCGTGCGGCATGTGACGCCGCCCGTGGGCAACCTCAATAACGTGCCCGCCGAGGAAGTGCATATCACCCTGGGGGAGGCGGGCGATATCTGGAGCCTGTGGCTGACCCGGCGCATGCTCGACTACCTGGAGGCCAACCAGGTCAACCTGATTTATGTGGCCCAGCGTGCCGAGCCTGGCGTGGAGCGCCTGTTCACCGTCGGCCCGGCACCGGAGGCAGTGCCGGAGACGGTGTTGCAGCGACTGATGGCGGTCGATACCGGCAAGGTCTCGGTCAGCGACGAGCTGTGGCTCACCGAGCAAAGCCGGCTGGATTCGCCGCTGTATATTTTTACCCGCCTGGATGACCGCAGCCCCACCTCGGGTTGGCTCGGCCTGGAGGTCGATGGGCCGGACCTGATCAACGCCCTGCAGCATGAAAAGGCTGGCGACTTCATGTTGCTCGACGCCGCAGGCCAGCTGATTTTCAGCAGCACGCCCGATCAACCGGCGGCGGCGCAGGTGCTGCGCCAGTATCATTCCACGGCCAGTTTCGGCTGGGAGGGCAGTCGCTGGTTGCCGGACCGCTTGGCCATCCGCAAACACCTGGGCTATTCCCAATGGCAGATCGTTTACAGCCTGGAGCTGAGTTCGTTGCTGCCCAGCCTGGCGTTGCCGCTGTTGGTGTGCCTGCTCCTGTGCGCACTGGCGAGCCTGTTGATGATGCGGCTGGTGCGACGTATCGATCAGCGGCTGATCATCCCGGCGGCCAATCGCATCGAAGCCTTGGTAGAAAGCGAGGCGTTCAGCAGCGCAGTCATTCGTATCGCGCCGGTGGCCTTGTGCGTATTGCGCCGCAGTGACGGCGAAGTGGTGCTGGAGAATCCCTTGTCGCGCCAATGGCTGGGCAACGGGCAGGAGCGCCAGCAGTTGTGCCACGACTGGATTCGTCGGGCCTTTCACGCCGGCGAGCAAAGCAACACCGACGAGCTGCAAATAGCCGACGGTCGCCACTTGTTCCTGAGCTTCGCACCCACCCGTTATCAACGTGAAGAAGTGTTGATTTGCGCGTTCAGCGATATCACCGAACGCAAACAGGTGGAGCTGGCCTTGCAGCAGGCGCGTACCTTGGCGGATGCGGCCAATGAGGCCAAGACGTTGTTCCTGGCGACCATGAGCCATGAAATCCGCACCCCCCTTTACGGGGTGTTGGGCACCCTGGAATTGCTCGCCCGCACCGACCTCAACAGCCAGCAGCGCGGCTACCTGAATGCCATCGAAGGCTCGTCGGCGAACTTGCTGCAACTGATCTGTGATGTGCTGGATGTGTCGAAAATTGAGGCAGGGCAACTGTCCCTCGAACTCAGCGTATTTTCCCCGCTGGAGCTGGTGCAGGAGGTGATTCAAGGCTACGCGGGCGCCGCCCAGAGCAAGGGCTTGCAGCTGTTTGCCTGCCTCGACCCGCAACTGCCCGACCAGGTGCGCGGCGATGTCACGCGTATCCGCCAGATCCTCAATAACCTGCTCAACAATGCGCTCAAGTTCACCGAGAGCGGGCGCATCGTATTGCGCTTGCGCCTGGAGAGCCGCGAAGGCGAACGCGCCCTGTTGCAGTGGCAAGTGGTCGATACCGGCAAGGGGATTGCGGCGCACGATCAGCCGTATTTGTTCGAGCCGTTTTTCCAGGCCAGCGGCAATGCCAATGTGGTGGCGGGCACCGGGCTTGGGTTGTCGATCTGCAAGCGCCTGGTGCACCTCATGAACGGCACGCTGCGGCTGGTCAGCGAGCCGGGGCTGGGCAGCAGTTTTACCTTCACCTTGCCGTTGGAGCAGGTTGACGAATACGCGCATGAGCCGTGGGCGTTGCCCTTGCTGGGCGAACGCGTCTATGTAGTGTCGCCGGTACGCGAGCTGGCCGAAAGCATTGGCGGCTGGTTGCGGCGTTGGGGCGCGCGGGCGCAATTGGGCCTGCCGCACTCGGTCGAGGCCGACCCCGGCGCGGTGCTGGTGGAGCTGTATCCCGGCCCGGTCGACCCCGGCCAACGGCTGCGCTGGTCCGGGCCTCGGGTGATGGCCGCCGCCGATGAGCATGGTGTCCATCAAGGGCCGGGTGCCTGCTGGCAGATCGGCCTGAACCAACTGCAGGCGCTCAATCGCGCGGTCAGCCGCGCCCAGGGTATCGAGGAACACCCGTCGCCAACGCCTTGTGAGGTGCCGGCCGAGATCAACCTCAACCTGCGCCTGCTGGTGGCCGAAGACAACCTGATCAACCAGTTGATCCTGCGTGATCAACTCGAAGAGCTCGGCTGCACCGTGGTGCTCGCGGGCGACGGCATTGAAGCGCTGTCGCTGTGGGGCGAAACCGCGTTCGACTTGATTCTCACCGACGTCAACATGCCGCGCATGAATGGCTACGAACTCACCGAGCAATTGCGGCGCCTGGGCTGCGCCTTGCCGATCATCGGTGCCACCGCCAACGCCATGCTCGATGAAGCCGAGCGCTGCCTCAACGCGGGCATGGACCACTGCCTGGTCAAGCCCTTCACGTTGCGCGTGCTTCACCAGTGCTTGCAGCCTTATCAGAGGAGCGTGCTTTGAGTGCCTATCGCGTGCTCATTGTGGAAGACCATCCTTTTCAGCATGAGTACCTGATCAACGTGTTCCAGGGCATCGGCGGCTTTGACGTCGACGTGGTCTGGGACGGCGCGAGCGCGTTGCAGCGCCTGGCCCGCCAGCGCTATGACCTGTTGCTCAGCGACTTGATGATGCCGGGCATGGACGGCGTGCAGTTGATCCAGCAATTGGCGCACCTGCAGGCGCCACCGGCCTTGGCACTGATGAGCGTGGCCTCGCGGCGCATGCTGGTGGGCGCGGGCCAGGTGGCGGATAACCTGGGCCTCACTGTCGCGGGGTTGATCTCCAAACCGGTGCGCGAGCCCCAGGTGCGCACCCTGCGCGATTGCCTCGACAAACTCGCCGAACAGGCCCGCACACCCTGCTGCCATCGCGGTGTCGGTCTGGCCCGGGAGGACCTGGTGCGCGCCTTGGCCAACGGTGAAATCCAGGCCTGGTTCCAGCCCAAGAAGTCCCTGCATGACGGGCGCATCGTCGGCGCCGAAGCGTTGGCACGCTGGGTCCATCCGGTGGAGGGGTTGTTGCTGCCCAGTGAGTTCCTCGGTGAAATCGAGCGGCTGGGCCTGGAAACCCAACTGTTGACCTGCATCCTCACCCAGTCCCTGACCGCCCAGGCCCAGTGGGCGCAGCTCGGCTACCGGTTGCCGGTGTCGATCAACCTGCCCACGCACTTGCTTGACCAATGCGACCTGGTCGACCGCCTGCTGGCCCAGGTTCAGCAGCGCGATGCCGAGCCTCGGCAAATCACCTTCGAATTGATGGAAAGCTCCACCACACGGTTGCCCAGTAGCTACTACGCTGGAGCATGCCGCCTGCGCATGATGGGCTTTGGCTTGGCGCAGGACGATTTTGGCAAGGGGTTCAGCTCTTACTTCAACCTGGTTTCCACGCCGTTCAACGAAGTGAAGATCGACCGCTCGCTGGTGCACGGCTGTGCCGAGAATGAAAGCCTGGCGTCGGCCCTGCAAAGCATTGTCGAACTGGGCCGCAAGCTGGGGCTGACCACCACTGCCGAAGGCGCTGAAACACAGGCGGAACTGGCGGTACTGCGGCGTATTCGCTGTGACCAGGTGCAAGGCTTCCTGATCTCCCAGGGCGTGACGGCGGATAAATTCAGCGCGTTGTTGATCGAAGATGGCCCTGCGCCAGCACTTATCTGAGCGGCCAGGGTCACACAGTCAAGAAGCCCGAAGGAAGGGTCGCCCGGTTCGCCGGGCGTTATTGGCCAATGCCGGGATCATGCATAGGCTCCACGTCCTGATTCAGGCTTCTGCGGTACTGACGATGAAACATGCAAGCTTGCGCCTGGATAAACTCGCGCAAAGTTCCCAGCGCCTGAACAAAGCCCTGTTGTTGCTCACCGGGCTCGCCTTGTTGCTGTCCAGCAGTTGCTACTGGGCGGTGTCGCGGTTGCTCGATGCCGAACAGGAAAAAGTCGAGTTTCACTTCGCCCGCGTGGTGGAAATCATCCATGAGCATGAGGCGTTCCTGCGCAACGTTGCGGTCGGCTATAGCCGCAGCAATGCGCCGCCACTGCCGGTGGTGCAATCCACCCAGGTCGTGCAATTGCAGCACGACGCCGGGCAGGTCGTGGTGCAGGCCAAGGGCTTCGCGCTGTCGTTGCCGTTCACGTTGTCTTACGGTGCGGATTTCACCGAGGATGACACGCGCCGCGCGCTGGCGTTTGGCGTGCAATTGACCGACTACTACGGCGGCTATTGGGCCAGCTCGTTCTACGCCTCACCGCAGCTGTTCGTGTTTACCCCCAATGACGTCGCCAGCCTGGCCGTCCCTGGCATCGGCGGCCTGCGCCAGCATCAGCCGTTGTTGCGCGAGCACTACCGCGACGTAGTGAGCCGTTTGCACCAGTTGCAGCAGAGCCAAAACCTGTTGCTCACTGACAGGCGCGTGCGCTGGATGCGCGCACCCTTGCAGCTGTATCCAAACACCCGCAGCCTCGTCGCGATGATCGGCCTCGATGCGCCCGCCGCCGTATTGCCGGCCAACCAACCTCAGGGCCTGCTGACGTTAGCGGCGGTTGTCGATACGTCTCAGGTCGATGAGTTCGAGCGGGTGCTGCAACTGTCGGTCTACAACCAGTTCACGCTGATCTCGCCTCAGGGCGATGTATTGCTCGGCAGCCTTGGCGATGAACAATTGGCGCCGCTTGGGCTGAGCTTTAACAGCCAGGGTCTGCGCTTCAAGATGATCAGTGAGGGCGGCGAGCACTGGACCGGCTTGTACGCCATCAGCTACCAGGATTTCCTGCGCTACGCCAAATGGCCGCTGCTGGGCCTGGGTCTTACATTTCTGGCGGCGGTGCTGCTGGGCTGGTGGATCAACCATTGGTACAAGACCCGCATCGTCAGCCCGGCCCAGCGTGCCCAAGAGCGTCTGTTCGAGAGCGAAGCGTTCAACCGCATCATGTTGCACAACGCCCCGGCGGGCCTGTGCGTGGTGCGGCGCAGCGACTGCCAATTGCTGCTGGAAAACCAGCGTGCCCTGCAGCTGGGCGGCACCGCGCCGCTGGTGGACGTACTCCGCGCCAATAACGGGCCGGACACCCCCGGCGAGATGTGCCTGGCCGTACAGGGGCGCTACCTGCAGGTGGTGGTGGTTGCCGCGCGCTACGAGGGCGAAGACGTGTTTCTGTGCGGCTGCAACGACATCACCCGGCATGTGGACGAAACGCTGCTGCTCGACCAGGCGCGTCAGGAAGCCACCGCCGCCAACGAAGCCAAGACCGTGTTCCTGGCCACCATGAGTCACGAAATCCGCACACCGCTGTATGGCGTGCTCGGCAACCTGGAACTGATGGCCCTGACCGCCATGAGCGAGCGCCAGCGCCAGTACCTGGAAATCATCCAGGGCTCTTCCACCGTGCTGTTCCAACTGATCAGCAATATTCTGGACGTGTCGAAGATCGAGTCCGGGCAAATGGCCGTGGAAGCGGCGCCCTTCAACCCGCAGCAATTGGTCGAGGAAGCGGTGCTGGGCTTTACCGCCACGGCGCGCAACAAGGGCTTGCAGATTGATGCGGAGATCGACCCCCAAGTGCCATGCCAATTGCTCGGCGACGCGGGGCGTATCCGGCAGATCCTGCATAACCTGCTGGGCAATGCGATCAAGTTCACTGAGTCGGGGCGCGTGCGTTTACGGTTGACCGTACAGGCGCTGCTCGCGGATGAAGTCGCCCTGCAATGGCAGGTCACCGACACCGGCGTGGGGATTCCGGAAAAAGCCCTGGACCAGTTATTCAAGCCGTTCTACCAAGTGGCCAACGGCCAGGATGGCAACGGTGCAGGCCTGGGCTTGTCGATCTGTTCGCGCCTGAGCGAGCTGATGGGTGGCAGCATGCGCGTGGTCAGTGAGCCTGGGCTGGGCAGCAGCTTTTCGCTGTTCATCACCTTGCCGATTGTTGACAGCGCCCCTTCAGTGGCCAGCCCTGAGTTTGCACCGCCGTGTCTTGATGCGCCGTGCCTGAACGTACGGGTGCTGGTGGCCGAAGACAACCCGGTCAGCCAAGCCGTGCTGCAGGAACAGCTCGAAGCCCTCGGCGCCCAAGCCACCGTGGCGCGCGACGGTGAACACGCCCTGCAAATCTGGGGCTCGCAGCCGTTCGACCTGGTGATCACCGACATCAACATGCCGCGCCTCAACGGCTACGACCTGGCCCGCGCCCTGCGTGAACAGGGCGTGCAGGTGCCGATTATCGGCGTCACCGCCAATGCCCTGCGCGAGGAGGGCGAGCGTTGCTTGGCGGTGGGCATGAACGCCTGGGTGGTCAAACCGTTGAGCATGAGCATGCTGCGCCAGGCCTTGATGGCGCACTGTCGCCGGGCAAATGCCTTGGCGGTGCCCCCGTCAGACCGCGACCGCGAGGGCTGGATCGAGTTGTCCCCGGCCATGCGCCAATTGATGGGCGACACCTTGCTGGCGGACGTGCAGCACATCGAGCAGGGCCTGGCCGTCGGCGATTCCGAGCGGGTGCGCCAGCGCCTGCACAGCCTCAACGGTGCGCTGGCCAGTGTGCGCGCCGGGGTTTTATCCGGTGCGTGTCAGGCATGGGAAAACGCGCTGTACGAAGCCCCTCTGGATAACCACGCCGCCACGCAGATCCGCGGGTTGTGCGCGCGGCTGACGGCGGTGGCGCAGTGCTTGCTTGCAGAACTTTCTGCCCAGAACAAGGAAGCTGAATAATGCGAGACATGAACGTTGTGATCGCCGACGACCACCCGATCGTACTGGTGGGCGTGCGCGAGATTGTGCAGCGCGATTCACGTTATCGCCTGGTGGGCGAGGCCGTCAGTTCCAGCCAGTTGATCGAGCTGTTGCGCGCGCATCGGCCGCAAGTGCTGATCACGGATTTCAACATGCCGGGTGATGACACCTACGGCGATGGCCTGAAACTGATCGAGTACATCCTGCGCCACTTTCCCGACACCCAGGTGCTGGTGCTGACCATGATTTCCAACAGCCTGATTCTTACCCGCTTGCAGGAACTGGGCGTGGCCGGCGTGATCCAGAAAAACCACCTGCACGACGAAATCGAAAAAGCCCTGGGCGCCATCAGTGCCCAGCGCAATTACCAGGCGCCTATGCCTGCGGCGACGTCGGTGGTGGGCAATGCGTACCAGGTGCAGGAGCGCTTCCAGAGCCTGTCGCCGCGGGAAATGGAGGTGCTGCGTTTATTTGTGACGGGCATGAGCGTCAGCGATATCGCGCGGCAATTGAGCCGCAGCAACAAGACCGTCAGCGCGCAGAAAATCTCCGCCATGCGCAAGCTGGACGTGGACAGTGACCAGGCGTTGCTGACCTATTGCATCGAGGCACGGCAGTTCCAGTAGTCAGCGGTAGGTGATGTGCATCAACAGCATTGCGCTGTAGCTGCCCGCGTCGGGCAGTTCACCCACGGACACGGGCTTGACGCGCAGGGTCAGTTCCAGCGGTCCGTCGGTTACCGGCCAGGTGCCGGTTTCCCCCAGGCTGAAATCAGCCTTCACGCCTTTATTCAGCAAGCCAAGCTGCAAGCCCAGGGCCGGGCGGCTGGTGAGCAGGGTGTGGCTGTCAACGCTGCCCACGCCCGCCGTGAGGGTTAGGCTGACTTGGCTGTTGGCCTGGCAATCGAACACCAACGGCACGTCGGTGACGCTGGCACTGGCGTCGGCCAACTGGTTGAGGTTCACGTTGCCCAGGTCCACCTGTTGCGTACTGGGAAAACGCGCTGAGCAAGGGGGGGCGATCAGCTTGCCGGTGACGTCGATCTGCGCGTCATCCGCCGATTGCGCGAGGGCGGTGCCGGCCACCGCCAGCAGTATCCAGGTGAGCGCTTTCATAGGTAATTGAGGGTCATGACCATCGACGAGGTAAATGCGCCAGGCACCAGCGTGCCGCGCTCCACCAGCTTGGCCTTGAGGCTGATATCCACGGTGCCGCTGAGGTTGCTGTACGTCTTGGTGGTGCCGTTGAGGCTCGCCGCCGTGTCGTCCGCCCACAGTAACGAGACGCCGAGGTTGTCGGCGGTGGTCTTGGCCACGGTGGCGGTGTAGGTACCGTTGTTGGCGGTGAAGCTGACGTTCAGCGATGAACCTGTCGGGCACGTCATGCGTACCGGCAACGCGACGGTTTCGGTGGCCGCCACTTGGTCGGTGCGCACATTGCCGAACGCAGCGGTGAGGGTGGTGCCGGTGTTCAGCACACAGGGTGGGCGGGTGAGGGTGCCGCTGACGGTGATGTTTACCGTGTCGGCGGCCTGGGCGGTGGCGCTGAGCAGCGCCAGGGCGAACAGCGAAGTTTTCATGGCAAGGGCCTCAGCGGTAATCGATGGTCAGGGTGTATTGGCTCTGGAAGGCACCGGTGGGCGACTGGCCGGCGACCGGTTGCGGTTTGAAACTGAGATTGACGTTGTTGCTGCCGGTCCTCAGTTGCAGGTTGCGCACACTGCTGAAATCCACCGGGTTATAGGAGTCGGTCCAGATCGCCTGCATGTTCAGGCCGGCCAGTGTGGTGCGCGATACCCCGGTGGTGGCGCTGACCACTGCCTGGCTCGGCCTCAGGGTGGCCGTGGCTTGCACGGCGGTCGCACACGTGACCGACACCGTGGTGGATTGCACTTGGCTGCTGAGGTCGGCGTTGCTGATGGTGCCGAAGCGCAGGTTGACGGCACTGGGCGAGCTCAGCGTGCACGCCGGCGTGTAGACGGTGTACATAAAAGGCATATCCAGGAACCACTCGGCCCATGCCAGGTAGTTAAGGGAGGTCACGCCAATGCGTACCTGCACATTGCGCGTGCCGGTGGTTCTGGGCGCGGTGCCCACCAGGTTGTAGCGGTAGCGCACCACCGTGTTGATGGGCAATCGCTGGCACGTACCCCCCAGGCAGATACCACTGAATTGGCCAATATCAAGTAGCGGCATAACGGTCCAGCTGGAGGGGTCTACAAACTGCAGGGCGGCATGGTTGTAACCGGTTCCGTAGGTGATGCTGGTGTTCACGCCTGCGGCATAGGGAAAGGCACGGCGAATCGTGCATGTGCCGCTGTACTCGATATTGATCGCTTCGCCCGGCTGGAAACGGTAGCCATAGGTCGGATAGCCCGGCGTTCCGCACTCGACGTTGCCGCCGATCAGCGCCTGCGCCTGGAACGACAGGCAGCAAAGCACGCCGGCCCACAGCGCCAGCGTCATGCGCTTGCGTATGTTCATGATCACGAATCCTTGGCGCCCGACTCACCGGCCGCGCGCTCACATTGAATGTTCAGTTGAGTAATCCCACCCTCGGCAGGACCGTCGTCTTGCAGTTTCAATTCGCGGCTGCACCACGGTTGCCCGTCCACGCTGATCAACAGGCGTGCCTCGGGCGGCACGCCGGTCAGGAACGCGCGGCCCTTGTCCGCCACCAGGGTGTTGCCCAGCGAACGGCCGTCTGCCGCGAAGAGTTCGGCGCGGGCGGCAAAGGGCGCGGCTTCGCCTTGGGTGTCGCGGATGCGGAACAGAATGCGTTTGCCGCGCCGGGTGTCGAAGTCCGCCAGCACGAAGGCGCCGCGATTGGGCGTGACTTCCTGCACCGGCTCGGCGATGTCGACGTCGGCGGACATCGACTGGGTGTCCAGCGACACACGGTTCTTGCGATAGGGCAGGGCGGACGGCACCACCGTGTAGCCATTGGCATTGGTGCGCACCCCGCGCTTGTTGGTGACCGCCACGTCGGCGGCCCCCGGCGTGGCGACGATCACATTGGTTTCGCCCAGCGGCTGGCTGAACATCAGGTTGCTGCCGTACGCCACCACCGAACCTTCCACGCCCAGGTCCAGTTGGCGGTTGCCGGTGGACTCGTTGTAGGCACCGCGCACAATCGCGCTCGGCGCGTCGTACTGGGCGGCGAACGTGCCGCCCGCCTGGCGTTGGGCGCCGTTGACTTGCTGTGACACACCCGCGCTGTAGGCCAGGGTGTCGTCTTCAAATGCGTTGCCGCTGAGGGTCGCGGTGCGTGACGCCGAGCCGCGCGCGCTCTGGTTCATGTTGGCGGTGACCCGCTGGTTGCGCGTACCGCCCAGGGGCATGCTGATGCTCAGGGACAGGCTGCGATCGTGACTGTCGGCGCCTTTGTTCAGGCCCAGCCCGAGGGAGTAGGAAATGCTCCCGGAACTCACGCTGTAACCCAACTGGATCGAGGTGTCGGCCTGGCCCTTGTCCCAATACGCGGTTTTCGACACGTTGGCGTACACCCCGCCGTAGCCGCCCAGTTGTTGGGACACGTTGGCGGTGAAGTTGCTTTTCATATGGCCGCTGCGGTACGTGTCCAGGGTTTGCCCGGCATTGCGGCTGTTGAGCGCCTCGTTGAACGAGTAGTAGCCGCCGGTGGAGTAGCGGTAGCCGATCAAGCTGAAATTGGTGTCGGTGGCTGCCAGGGATTTGGAATAGCGGAAGCGGAACGACTGGCCGCTGGCGCTGGTTTTCTCATGGCCCATGGCGTCGCTGCGGGCGTGGGTCACGTCCACTGAAATCGCGCCGAAGCCGGCGAAATCGTGGGCGAAACCCAGCAGGCCGGCGTTGTATTGATCACTGAGCAGGCTGGCGCCGAACAGCGTGGTACTGCCGCTCAAGCCTCGGCGTAGCGAGGCCTGGATGAAGGTCGGGGTCTCTTGCACAAACGCTGACTGCGCCGGGCGGTATTGGCCGGCGAAGACGGAGTAGCTCTGTTGCCCCTCGCGCAGCATGTAGGGCACCGACGAAAACGACTGGGTGTAGACCTGGCGCTGGCCGTCCGGGCCTTCCACCGTGACCTCGATGTCGCCGTTGCTGGCGGTGGGATAAAGATCGGTCAAGGCAAACGGCCCTGAGGGCACCCATTGCTCATGGATCACGTAGCCGCGCTGGCGGATGATCACCCGCGAGCGGCCATTGGCAATGCCGCGAACCACCGGCGCGAATTCACGGGACTGGTCGGGCAGCATGTCCAGGTCCGAGGCGATGCCCAGGCCGCGATAGGGAATCGCGTCGAACAGGTCGCCTTCGGTGGTGGCGTCGCCCAGGGTGGCAATCGCCATCATGTTGCCCATGTCCCGCTGGGCGTAGGTTTCCATCGACTCCCAGCGCCCGGCGTCGCCCGTGCCTTTCTGCCAGGTCGAGAAATTGCGCAGGCGCCAGGCCCCGGCATTGATGCCGCTGCGCAGGCTGCCGAACTGGTTCTGGCGGCGGCCGCTGTCGGACTCTGCCGTGCTGCCGCTGAAGCTGTAGTTGGTGAACGCCACGTTCTCACCGTCGCTCCACTGTCGACGGCGCACCTCAAACGGAATGCTGCCCAGGTACGCTTGGGGAATCTCGATCGACAGCAATTGGTGGTTGAAGTCGTAGTCGTAGACCACCCCGGCCAGGCCCTGGTCGAAGGCAATGCAGGTGGTGTCGGCGTCGCTTCTGTTGTGCAGGGCGGTGTCGGCCACTCCCTGGGCGCGGAAAAACTCGACATCCAGGCACGGAAACAGCCCGGTGGCCGAGCGGTCCGCAGTGCCGGTGGCGCGTACGAAACGCACATCGCGTTGCTCGACCGCGTGCTGGTTGACCCGCACATCCACCCGATAAATGCCCGGCAACTGGCCTTCGCTCATGGCGCTGACCTGTTGTTTTACCGCCGCCGAACTCTGCCCGCCGCCGATCTCGAGGAACGACGCATCGAACTCGTAGCCGGCGTGTGCGGGGGCCAAGTGCAAGGCCATGGCCGCCGCGAGCGGGCAGCCGAAAGCCTTCACGGCGCGACGGCGCGTGAATCGGAATGAACGGGGCATGGGCGTTCCTGGTGGGGGCGTGCGCGTGTATCAGTGAATGCGGATAAGAGGGGCGGTCACGGTGCTGCCGTAGTCGTCGATATAGCTGAGCGACACTTCATCGCCCGCCTTGGCCTGGATCGGCAGTTCGCGCTGTTCCCCGGGGCGCAGCACATCCGGCGCCTGGGTGATCGGCAGGCCGTTGAGCGTGAGTTCGCTGACCACCACGTGAAGCTTGGAGCCGTTATTGAAATGCAATGCCCCCGCCTTGGACGTCCAGCCCACCTGGGCCACCGCGTCCTTGAGCGAACCTTTGACGCCGGCCGGGCGGTAGAACAGCTTGATGGTGGTCTTGAGGGCAATCTGCAGTACGTTCTTGCCTTTCTGGTCGTCGCTCATGGCCGGGATTGCCTTGACGTTCATCAGGAACAGGCTTTCGCGGTCCTGGGGCACATCGGTGCCGCCGGTAAAAATGACGCGCAGGATGTTTTCCTTGTTGGCATCCAGTCGGAACAGCGGCGGGGTGACGATAAAGCTGTCGACGCTTTCTTCATTGCCGCCGCCAAAGCGGCTGACCCAGGACTGCACCAGGTAGGGCGAGGTGTCTTCGCGATTGCTGACCGTGAGGTTGGCTTCGCTGGAAGCGCCGTCGTAGATCAGCCGCGTGGCGCCGACCGTGACGGCGGCGTTGGCGGCCGCGCTGTGCCAGAGCGGGAACAGGGCCAGCAAAAAGTACACTTTAAAACGCATGATGAGGGACCTTTGGAAGTCCGTGGGCCGGCGGACGGCCCACGGTATTGACGAGCAATTACTTGTAGGTAACGTCGAAGCTGGCCAGGGCGTGCACCTGACCGGTGCCGATACCGGACGTGGTCTTGGCGGTATCGCCTTCGCCGGTGGTCGTGTCGGCGACGGTGCGCACGTAGGCGGCGGTAAAGTCGAAGGTGTTGGACTGCGCACGCAGGTCGTAATCGGCGGTCGGCGTGTTCAGTGGCAGCTTGTTACCGTTTCGGGCGTCGGCGATCTGGATCGCGATACCGCGCACCTGGTTTTCACCGGTCAGGCCGAGCAGGGTCGAATCGGTGGCGTCCTGCTGACCGCTGAAGGTAATGGCGGCGTTCTTGCGGGTCGCGGTGCTGCAGTTGTCCAGGCTGATGGAGAACGCTTTGGGCTTGGCGGTGGAACCCACGGTGGGCGCGAAGTCGGCGATGCGTACCGCGTCCAGGGTCACGGACTTGTTCACGTCGCCAGTGGTGATGGTGCAGGCGTTATCGGTGACGGAACCGGTGAACTCGATCTGCCCATCGGCCGCGTGTGCGGTGCTGGCCAGCAGCCAGCAAGCGCCGCAGGCGAGGGTGAGTTGGCTCAGTTTGTTCAGCATTGCAATGCCCCTTTAGAGAGATGGATGGTTGTCTGCTCACGCTTGAGTGAGCCAATCCATGGTGCATTGCGGCGGTTGTGAGGCACATGAGACGGATCTTAAAAAAATGGCGAACTAGTGGCGCCATTCGACCGGCGAGCCCATATCTGGCGCTGGCCGTGATATTCTGCGCGCCATCTTGGTCTGGTCGTTCTCTGGTACGTACATCCGTATACGTCCCGGCGGTTGGCTGTCGCCCAGGTAGCTGAAGCCAATAATGATAAGAAGTCAGCGCAGAAGGGACATAAAAGTGAGGTCGATACATCGGCCTTGTGTGCTCACCCTGCGGCCTTGAGAGTCAGGGGCGGTGGGGCGGATGGCGTTTTATCATAGGTGCTACTGATGTTTAAAAAAGTAAACACTGCCCTGCTGGGGCTGGCTTTGTCGCTGGGGATCACGTCCGTTCAAGCGGAAGAGGCAAAGAAAGTCGATGTGCTGCTGATCGGCGGCGGCATCATGAGTGCGACCCTGGGTGTATGGCTCAATGAGCTGGAACCGAGCTGGTCGATGGAAATGGTCGAACGCCTCGATGGCGTGGCCGAAGAAAGCTCCAACGGCTGGAACAACGCCGGTACCGGTCACTCGGCCCTGGCTGAGCTGAACTACACCCCGGAAGATAAGAACGGCAACGTTGAGATCCCGAAAGCGGTCGAGATCAACGAAGCGTTCCAGATCTCCCGTCAGTTCTGGTCCTGGCAGGTCCAGCAGGGCGTGCTGAAGAACCCGCGTTCGTTCATCAACTCCACACCGCACATGAGCTTTGTGTGGGGCGATGACAACATCAAGTTCCTGAAAAAACGCTACGAAGCCCTGCAAGCGAGCCCGCTGTTCGCCGGCATGCAGTACTCCGAAGACCCGGCGCAGATCGCCAAGTGGGTTCCGCTGATGATGGAAGGGCGTGACCCGAACCAGAAAATCGCGGCCACCTGGAGCCCGCTGGGGACCGACATGAACTTCGGCGAGATCACCCGCCAGTTCGTCGCTCACCTGCAAACCACCCCTAAGTTCGACCTGAAACTGTCGAGCGAAGTGCAGGACATCACCAAGAACGCCGACGGTTCGTGGCGTGTCAGCTACAAAAACCTCAAAGACGGCACCAAGACTGAAACCGACGCCAAGTTCGTGTTCATCGGCGCCGGTGGCGGTGCACTGCACTTGCTGCAAAAGTCGGGCATTCCTGAAGCCAAGGAATACGCAGGCTTCCCTGTGGGCGGCTCGTTCCTGGTGACCGATAACCCAACCGTCGCCGAGCAGCACCTGGCCAAGGCCTACGGTAAAGCGTCGGTTGGCGCGCCACCGATGTCGGTTCCGCACCTGGACACCCGCGTACTGGATGGCAAGCGCGTTATCCTGTTTGGCCCATTCGCGACTTTCTCGACCAAGTTCCTGAAAGAAGGCTCGTACCTGGACCTGCTGACCAGCACCACCACCCACAACATCTGGCCAATGACCAAAGTCGGTATTCGTGAATACCCACTGGTCGAGTACCTCGCCGGCCAACTGATGCTGTCGGATGACGACCGCTTCAAGGCGCTGCAAGAGTACTTCCCCAACGCCAAGCAATCCGACTGGCGCCTGTGGCAGGCCGGTCAGCGCGTGCAGATCATCAAGCGTGACGAAGAGCAGGGCGGCGTCCTGAAACTCGGCACCGAAGTGGTCAGCTCCGCCGACAACACCATCGCCGGCCTGTTGGGTGCATCGCCAGGCGCGTCCACCGCGGCTCCGATCATGCTGACCGTGCTGCAGAAAGTGTTCAAGGACAAGGTAGCGACCCCTGAGTGGCAGTCCAAGCTGCACCAGATCGTACCGAGCTACGGCACCAAGCTGAACGACAGCCCTGAGGCCGTTGCCAAGGAATGGGCCTACACCGCCAATATCCTGCAACTGCCAACACCGCCTGTGATTCCGCAAAAGGCCGCTGTGAAGGCGCCTGAGGCTGCCAAGCCTGCGGCTGAGCCGAGCAAGCCGGCATCTGACCTGGCGTTGTAAGGCGCTGGCGAGGTTCTGAGATCAGGATCTCACCGGTCACGAAAAAACCGCTGAACCGGTAACGGTCAGCGGTTTTTTTGTGTTTTTAAATACGGGAGCGCTCGACAGGCGGCAGTTCAACCGTGCGCTCGGCGGCCGCCAGCGCTGCCTTCAAACCCGCTTGGTCCAGCGGGACGCAATACGCAGGCTTGCCCCGTTCCAGCCGCCAGCTTTCATCCAGGCCTCCGGCGTCGACGGCGTCGAAACCCAGTTCGTCGAGTAACGTGATGACCTGTGCCTTCGCTGCCGCGTCGTCCGCGGCCACCGGTAATGCTCGACGCTCGGGTGCGCCTTGTGGGCGGGCGTCCTGCGTCAGGTCGGGGGCGAAGATTGCATTGAACACTTTCACCACGTGCGAATGGGGCAAATGCTCGGCAAGCAGTCGGCTGGTGGTGGTTTCAAAGCGATCCAGGGCCGGGATATGCCCGTCGCGGTTCGGGTAGTAATTATTGGCGTCCATCACGGTCTTGCCCTCCAGCCATTGCGCCGGGACGCTGCGGTAATGTTCCAAGGGGATTGCCACGAGCACCACGTCGCCGAATTTGGCGGCGTCTTCGGCGCTGCCCACTTGCACGCCGAGTATGCCGCTGACCACGCTGCTCATGGTGTGTGGGCCGCGGGAGTTGCTCAACATCACCTCATGCCCGGCCGCCAGTGCCAGTTGGGCCACGGCGCGCCCGATAAAACCTGCTCCAATAACACCGATCTTCATGGCCTTGCTCCTGTTGAAAGGGGGAAGTCGCTATGATGATTGGCAACCGATTGGCGATAAATGATCGCTCTGGCGTGGCTGTTATTACTGGGAGTGGGGAATGATGGACCGTCTATCCAGCATGAGTGCCTTCGTGATGGCCGCTGAACTGGGCTCCTACGCCCGCGCCGCCGAGCGTTTGAACCTGTCACCGCAGATGGTGGCTAAGCATGTCAGTGCGTTGGAGCAACGCCTCGGCGCGCGCTTGCTCAACCGCACCACGCGTCGCCAAAGCCTGACGGAGTTGGGTAGCGCGTACTACGAGCGCTGCAAACACATCCTGACGGAGGCCGAGGCCGCCGATTCCCTGGCGCAGATCATGAATGACACCCCGAGTGGCAAGCTGAAAATTACTGCCCCGGTGACCTTCGGTTCCTACAGCCTGATGCCACTGATTACCGAATTTCTGCGTGATAACCCCGAGGTGGAAATCGACCTGCACCTGACAGATCGTTTCGTCGACTTGGTGGACGAGGGCTATGAAGCGGCGTTTCGTATCGGCCCCTTGGCTACTAACAGCCTGACGGCTCGGCCCCTGGCACCTTATCGCTTGGTCGTCTGCGCCTCGCCTGCGTACCTGGCGGCGCGTGGCACGCCGCAGGTGCCGGCCGACCTTATGCATCACGAATGCCTGGGCTACGCCTTCTGGTCGCGCCCGGCAGATCGTGAATGGGTGCTTTACCAAGGCCCGACACCTTACCGCGTGCAGGTTGCCAGCCGACTGCAAATCAACGAAAGCAGGGCGTTGATGTCGGCTGCGCTGGAGGGCTTCGGTATTGTCCTGGGGCCCGAAGACTTCCTGCGCCCGGCGCTGTTGAGGGGTGAGTTGGTGCAAGTGCTGGCGAACTTCGAGGCCCCGAGCCGGCCGATGCATTTGCTCTACACCGCAAATCGCCAGCGCACTGCCAAGTTACGACGGTTTGTGGAGGCGGTGCTGGAGCGTTTCGGGCCGGCTTGAGTGGGCCAATGCTGACGGTGCCTTTCATCTGCGTTCCTGAGTGCAACGCCCTCAGGTTCAGCAACCCGACAGACACTACCTGTTAAAAAAGACCCATGGCCGATCAGGAGAGCGGCTGCAACAAGGGGGCATTTTTTGCAGTGTAAGTGGTGGGCGTCAGCGCCCGAGGGGTTTGTATGTGGCTACGTTATGCAGCATTGGCGGCCATGGTCGTCGCGGCATCCGGGTGTGTGCAAGAGCGCGTGGTGCATGAGCGCAGGCCGGTGCAACGGGAGTATGTAGAAGTCGTCGCGCCGCAACCGCCGCCGGTGCAGGTGATTGAAGTCGAGCCACCGGTGCGCTACGGCTACATATGGTCACGCGGTTACTGGCGCTGGGAAGGCGGACGCTATGTCGCGGTGCACGGCCATTGGGAGCCGGTGCGCGAGGGCTATCGCTATGTGCATCCGCATTGGGTGCAGCGTAATGATGGGTACCACTGGCAGGGTGGCGGTTGGGTTCGCTGAGTCTCGGCTAAATCGGCTTCTGGGTGCCCAGGAGTCGAACCTCCCGCAGCAGTGCGGCACCGAGCTGATCGGTGCCCAGTTCCCTGTAGCCCACCGCCTTGACCTCGCCGTTCTCCTCCGCCTGGATGAGGATCACCGGGGTTTCCTTGCCGGTGGTTTCGTCGATGTGCAGGGCGTACTGCGGAATATCCAGCTTGATCGGCGTGCCGGCGGCCTTGCCTTTTACATTGATCAGGAACGCCGCACAGCCAGCGTCGACGTCCGTGCTGGTGGCAGAGCGACCACTGACAAAGCAGGTTTCCGGCAGGTCGGGCCAGGCGATGGTGTCTGCCTGGGCGAGGGTGGGGGCGATGGCCAGCGCTGCGAGTAGAAACGTGCGCACGTAGTCTTTCTCTCGATCAAGGGGATAAGCCGTTTTTACCAAAGCCCGCTCGCTGTCGCAACGCTGTGGTTCAGGCCAGCCGCTTCATGCCCGTTGTCTTGATCGCGTTGAGGTCGAAGGTGGCCGTGTACTCGCAACCGGCGGCGAACGGGATCATCCTGGGTGACGTAGCGTACCAGCACATTGGTATCCAGCCCGATCATCCGGCGTTTGCTCCCTGCGCTGCGATGGCCTGGTTCATCTGTTCGATGGAGACGGCCTTGGCAGGTTTGCGGATCAGCCCCTTGAGGTCCTGAACCGTCTTGCTCGCCCCCCTTCCACCGGGTTTAAAGCGATACAAACCATGACCAACCGCCACCCCATTATCCGCCTTCCCTGCACGCCATTGTCGAGCCCGCCGGCGACGTGATCGCGGTCAAAGTCGGCAAGACTTCGTGCTGTGCAGGGTCGGTTGAGCGCTAATTCATTGAACCACGCGGTAGCACGGCACATAGGCCGCGCCGCCCGGCAACTTCATGCGGTGCTGAGCGACGAAGGCCTGTAGCAGTTCGTCCAGCGGTTTCATGATGGCCGGGTCACCGTGGATTTCATACGGGCCGTTCTGCTCGATCAGGCGAATGCCCTTGTCCTTCACGTTACCCGCCACGATCCCCGAGAACGCACGGCGCAGGTTGGCGGCCAGTTCGTGCGGCGGCAGTGCGTGGCTCAACTGCAGGCTGGCCATGTTTTCGTGGGTCGGGTCGAACGGGCGCTGGAAGCCTTCGTCGATCTTCAGCAGCCAGTTGAAGTGGAAGGCATCGTTGCGCTCGCGGCGGAACTGCTTCACCGCCTTGAGCCCCGCGGTCATCTGGCGCGCCACTTCGGCCGGGTCATCAATGATGATCTGGTAGTGCGCTTGCGCTGCTTCACCCAGGGTGGCGCCGACGAAGGCGTGCAATTGTTGCAGGTAGGGCGCGGCGTGTTTGGGCCCGGTGAGGATGACCGGGAACGGCAGGTCGCGGTTATCCGGGTGCATCAGGATGCCCAGCAGGTACAGGAACTCTTCTGCCGTACCGGCGCCGCCGGGGAAGATGATGATGCCATGGCCGACGCGCACGAAGGCTTCCAGGCGTTTCTCGATATCCGGCAGGATAACCAGCTCATTGACGATCGGGTTCGGCGCTTCGGCGGCAATGATGCCCGGCTCGGTCAGGCCCAGGTAGCGCCCGCCGGTAATGCGTTGCTTGGCGTGGGAAATGGTCGCGCCCTTCATCGGGCCTTTCATCACGCCAGGGCCGCAGCCGGTGCACACATCCAGGCTGCGCAGCCCCAGTTCGTGGCCGACTTTCTTGGTGTACTTGTATTCTTCGGTATTGATCGAGTGCCCGCCCCAGCACACCACGATCTTCGGCTCGACACCGGGGCGCAGCGTACGAGCGTTGCGCAGCAGGTGGAACACGTAGTCGGTGATGCCCTGGGAATTGCTCAGGTCGATACGCTGGCTGTCCAGCTCGTTCTCGGTGTAGACGATGTCACGCAGGGCGCTGAAGAGCATTTCGCGGGTGCTGGCGATCATTTCGCCATCGACGAAGGCATCGGCGGGGGCGTTCAACAGCTCCAGGCGCACGCCGCGGTCCTGCTGGTGGATGCGCACTTCAAAGTCTTTATAAGCGTCGAGGATGGTCTTGGCGTTGTCGATATGCGCGCCCGTGTTGAGAATGGCCAGGGCGCACTGGCGGAACAGGGTGTAGATGCTGCCGGTACCGGCTTCGCTCAGTTGCTGCACTTCACGTTGGGACAGGGTTTCGAGGCTGCCCTTGGGGCTGACGGAGGCGTTGATGACTTGACGTTGGGGCATTCTGATTCCTTGAAAGCGCAGCCACCGCACCCGCGAGGGGCTGCGATGGCTCGAGAATGATGGGCGCCGAATTCGGACGCACGAGACGGTTATTTAACTCAGGCGCAAGGCCGAGTGCAAACACCGTCCAGCACCATCATGCCGCAGAACTCACTGAATCAGCTTCCAGTTTTTGTAGAAAACCCGACGCAGGGTAAAGGCCATGCCGGCAAACCCAGCGATCACGGCGTTAAGAACCCGGGGTACCGGGGTCGGCCGCACGATATCGATAAACAGACAGTAACGCTTGGCGTCGTTTTTGTTGAAAGACGCATGCATCAACGTGTCATCGAAGATGAACAGCGGGTCGTCGTGCCAGTAATGCTTGTGCTTGCCCACCTGGATGTAGACGCCCTCGTGATGGGGCGCCGGGGCCATGTTGTAGAGCACGCGGAACATCATGCGCAGGGGGCCAAAGTGAAACGAGGTCGAGCGGTTCTCATTGAACACCGACACACCAATGGTTTTCACGAACGGGAGTTTTTTGCGCAGTTGCGGAATGTCCAGGGTGGTCTCGATGGGGTGGCCATACCACTGAAAAAACAGCATGCCGCGCTTCTTCTCGGCCATGCGTTCGTCCAGGTAGCCGATGATTTCGTCCTTGTGGGCCATAGCGTCATCGATCACCCGTTGCAGGTCTTCGCGCCAGGCGGGTGGCAGGTCCTGCAGCGTGTAGACATGGCGGTTATGCGAGCTCACCAGGTCGAACAGGGTATTGAACGGCGCCAGCAGCCAGGTGTTGCGGCCACTGCCGATAAAGTATTTCTTGATCGTGGGCGCGTCATACAGGCCATTTCGCAGGAAGTCGTAGATGCCGCAGACCACCACCAGGCCGAGAAAGACCAAGGTGGTCTCGGGGAACACATCAATGATCAGCAACACGCCGAGTACCCAGGCGACCGATACCGCTTTTTTACGCAAGGCAGGCATATTCATGTAACTCAGCTCCAGCAGGACGCCATTCGACAGGTCCGGATCCGTGGCCGCGAGTGGTTAGGTTTTGAAACATGTTGAAACAACTACCGCATAATAAGGCGTTCTGCGCGGGATTGGCGTTTTAAATAGTGCGAAATTGTGAAGGCCTTACACGGTTTTTAACCCCTCGATGCGTTGATTGGATTGGATTTTGTAAACGGAAGATTTACGACTATCGTGACGCTTCGGTTTTTCGGACGTCATAGACCGGTACGATTGAAGTTGAGTGGCCACCACTGGCCTTCGACACCTTGGAAGAGGCAGAAATTTTATGATCATCAAACCGCGGGTTCGTGGCTTTATCTGTGTGACCGCTCACCCTGTTGGCTGTGAAGCGAACGTCAAGGAACAGATCGACTACGTGACTCAACACGGCGTCATCGAAGGTGGCCCGAAAAAGGTGCTGGTCCTCGGTGCTTCCACCGGTTACGGCCTGGCCGCGCGCATCAGTGCCGCGTTTGGCTGCGGTGCCGACACCCTGGGCGTGTTTTTTGAGAAAGAAGGCGAAGAAGGCAAGTTGAGCTCCGCCGGCTGGTACAACAGCGCTGCGTTCGAGAAGTTTGCCGTCGAAAAAGGCCTGTACGCCAAGAGCATCAACGGCGACGCGTTCTCCGACGAGATCAAGCGCCTGACCATCGAAACCATCAAGAAAGACCTGGGCAAGATCGACCTGGTCGTCTACAGCCTGGCCGCGCCACGCCGTACCGACCCACAAGGCGTGGTGCACACCTCCACCCTCAAGCCGATCGGCAAGGCCGTGACCCTGCGCGGTATCAACACCGACAAAGGCGTTGTGGTCGACACCACCCTTGAGCCGGCTACCCAGGAAGAAATCGACGGCACCGTGAAAGTCATGGGTGGCGAAGACTGGCAGCTGTGGATCGACGCCCTGCGTGACGCCGACGTCCTCGCCGAAGGCGCCAAGACCACCGCGTTCACCTACCTCGGTGAAAAGCTGACCCAGGACATCTACTGGAACGGCTCCATCGGCGAAGCCAAGAAAGACCTCGACAAGAAAGTCCTGACCCTGCGCGACAACCTCGCTGCACTCAAGGGCGACGCCCGTGTGTCGGTGCTCAAGGCGGTGGTCACCCAGGCCAGCTCGGCCATCCCGATCATGCCGCTGTACCTGTCGCTGCTGTTCAAAGTGATGAAAGAGCAGGGCACCCACGAAGGTTGCATCGAGCAGGTCTACGGCCTGTTCAAGGACAGCCTGTACGGCAGCGAGCCTAAACTCGACGCCGACGGCCGCCTGCGTGCCGACCTGGCCGAGCTGGAACCGAAAGTCCAGGACGCCGTGGCGGCGCTGTGGAACCAGGTCACCGACGACAACGTCAACGAGATCAGTGATTTCGCCGGTTACAAGGCGGAGTTCCTGCGTTTGTTCGGCTTTGAAATCGACGGCGTGGACTACGACGCTGACGTGAATCCTACCGTGAAGATCAATGGTTTAGTCCAAGCCTAAAACGCGGTTAAAAATGTGGGAGGGGGCTTGCCCCCGATAGCAGTCTGTCAGTCAATACATACCGACTGATAGACCGCCATCGGGAGCAAGCCCCCTCCCACATTTGATGTGTGTCGATCATTCTTTGTGGGCATGTTCCGGCACGCCATCACGCTCCCACAGCCGCCCTCAATCTGCCAGACTCCTTCAGCTGTCAAACCATGCTAACGGAGGATCTGATGACGATTCGTGCAGTAGTTTTTGATTTCGGCGGTGTTCTGTTCGACTGGAATCCTCACCATCTGTACCGCAAGCTGATTGCCGACGATCACCAACGGCAACACTTTCTCGACACCATCTGCACTCAGGCCTGGAACACCGAGCAGGATGCCGGTCGCTCCCTGGCCGATGGCACCCGCAGCCTGATCGGGCAATACCCGCATCATGAGCGCTTGATTAAGGCCTATTACGACCGCTGGCACGAGATGCTGCGTGGCCCGTTGCCGGAAGGCGTAGCGATCCTCAACGCGTTGCACCGCGCCGATATGCCGCTGTTCGGGCTCACCAACTGGTCCGCTGAGACTTTTCCGTATGCGCGGGCCAATTACCCGTTCCTCGGGTACTTTCGCGACATTGTGGTGTCCGGCGAGTTGAAACTGATCAAGCCTGACGCCGCGATCTACCACGCCAGCCTCGGCCAGGTACGCGTCCACCTGCCGGATATCCTGCCGGCTGAAGTGGTATTTATCGATGATGTTGCCGGCAATATCGAGGCGGCCGTTGCCCTGGGTTGGCAGGGGATTCACCACGTGTCGGCTGAAAGTACAGCGACGCGCTTGCGCGAATTGGGCGTGGACTTCTAGCGCGCCCATTTCTCCATGGCGAAATCCACAAAGGCGCGTAGCTTGGGCAGGCGATAACGGTCCTGGCCGTAGAGCAGGTGCATGGGGCGGCTGGGCAGTTTATAGGTGGTCAGCAAGGCCACCAACTTGCCGCTCTCCAGGTCCGGTTGCACCAGGGCATCGGCCAGCATGATGATGCCCATGCCGTTTACGGCCGCCTGGCGCAAGCCTTGCGAGCTGTTGATGGTCAATGAGCCGGACACCGGAACCTCCAGCTCGCCTCCATCACCGGTCATGCGCCACAGTTTTTCGGTATCGCGCCAGTTGTCATTCGCCGGGTAGGCGAACGCCAGGCAGTCGTGCTGCTGCAGTTCTGCTGGGCTCGAAGGCGTGCCGCGTCGCGCCAGGTAGGCTGGCGACGCGCAGAGGGTGAGGGTGTAGTCCTGCATGGGCCTGGCGATCAGGCTGGAGGTTTCCAGTTCGCCAAGACGGATGGCCACGTCGAAGCCGCTGTCGACCAAGTCCATCCGCTCATTACTTAGCACCACATACAGGTTGATCTGCGGGAAGCGCCGGGAAAATTCGCTCAAGGCCGGTGTAAGGCGTTCGGTGCCGAACACGGGGGGCGCAGTGATACGCAGGGTGCCTTTGGGGATGTCGCTATGGGCTTGCTCGGCAAGCTGCTCGGAGTCGGCCACCAGCCCCAGCACCTCAAGGCAGCGCTGGTAATACTGCCCGCCAAATTCCGTGAGGCTTTGCTTGCGCGTGGTGCGCTTGAGCAGGCTGACGCCCAATCGTTGCTCCAAGGCGCGCAGGTGGTTGCCGACCATGGTCGTGGACATGCCGCAGGCTTGGGCTGCCGCCGTCATGCTGCCGGCCTCGACCACTTTCACGTACACCGACATTGCCTGGAACAGGTCCATTATCAAGCCCTGATTTAAAGTCATTGCAGGAATGCGCAGTTTATCCAGCTCAGGTGGTTAACGATACTGCTCCCATCACTACGATGCACTGGAGCCCGCACCATGACTGCCGCCTGCCTGATGACCACGTACCAACCCTTGGCCCTGAGTTTTACCCGTGGCCTGGGCACGCGCCTGTGGGACCAGCAAGGTCGCGAATACCTGGATGCGGTGGCCGGCGTGGCGGTGACCAATGTCGGTCATTCGCACCCCAGGCTGGTGACGGCGATCAGCGAGCAGGCGGGTTTGCTGTTGCACACCTCCAACCTCTACAGCATCGATTGGCAACAACGGCTGGCCCAGCGCCTGGCCCAGCTGTCCGGCCTGGACCGCGCTTTCTTCAACAATTCCGGTGCCGAAGCCAACGAAACAGCGCTGAAACTGGCGCGGCTGCATGGCTGGAAAAAGGGCATCGAAGCGCCGCTGGTCGTTGTGATGGAAAACGCCTTTCATGGCCGCACACTGGGCACGATGGCCGCGAGCGATGGGCCATCGGTGCGCCTGGGCTTCCAACGTTTGCCGGGGGATTTTCTCAAGGTGGGCTTTGGTGATATCGCCGCGATAGAAGCCATCACACAAGCATTTGGCACGCGTATCGCGGCGGTGCTGTTGGAGCCGATCCAAGGCGAAAGTGGCGTACTGCCGGCGCCGCCGGGCTATCTGCAAGCCGTGCGTGATCACTGCACGCGCCACGGTTGGCTGATGATGCTCGACGAAATCCAGACCGGCATCGGCCGCACCGGCGCCTGGTTTGCCTTCCAGCATGAAGGCATCGTCCCGGACGTGATGACCCTGGCCAAAGGCCTCGGCAACGGTGTACCGATCGGCGCCTGCCTGGCCCGCGCCGCCGTGGCTCAGTTGTTTACACCGGGCAGCCACGGCAGCACCTTCGGCGGCAACCCGTTGGCGTGTCGGGTCGGGTGCACCGTGCTGGACATCATCGAAGAACAAGGCTTGCTGCAGAACGCGGCGCAGCAGGGTGAGCGCTTGCTGGCGCGGTTGCGGGTGGAGTTGAGTGAGCACCCGCAGGTGCTGGCGATTCGGGGGCAGGGGTTGATGATCGGTATCGAGCTGGCCAATCCCTATCGTGACCTGGCCCAGCGTGCCGCACAGGAGCACGGTTTGCTGATCAACGTGACGCGGGGCAAGGTCATTCGCCTGCTGCCACCGCTGACCCTGGATGCCAAGGAAGTCGAGATGATCGTGCGCGCCATCACCCGTCTATTGGATTGAAATGACGTCCACCCTGTGGGAGCGGGCTTGCCCGCGATAGCGGTGTATCAGTCGAAATATTGGCAAACTGACACTCCGCCATCGCGGGCAAGCCCGCTCCCACAGGGGATCTCCATGATTGTCAGGGATCGTTTCCGTTCAGCCACTCCTGGTTCATCGTCTCGGTATCCCCCAAATACTCCAACAACCACGCCATGGCCGGCGACAGCTTGCTCTGCGCCCAGGCCACACACGACGGGCTGGCCGGAAACGGTCGGCTGAGCTGCAGCGCCACCAGTTCACCGCGTGCGATCCACGGCAACACCTGATGCGCGGGGGCCATGCCGACACACAGGCCGTCACGCAGGCAATCGATGGCCGAGGACCAATTGGGCACCACCAGCCGCCGCTGGTTATCCAGGGTCCAGGTGTCGCGCTTGGGCAGGTTGCGCGAGGTGTCGGTCATGCACAGTGACGCGAAAGGGCGCAGTTGATCGTCACTCAGCAACCCGTCGATGCTCGCCAGTGGGTGCCGCGCGCTGACCACGCACAGCCAGTTCAACAAGCCCATATCGCGAAAGGTAAAGTGACTGGCCACCGGTACCGCGCTGGTGGCGCCGATCACAATATCGGTGCGCTCATCCGCCAGGGCATCCCACACACCGTTGTACACCTCGTACTCCAGCAGTAATTCCACCTCGGGAAACTGTCGATAGAAATCCAGCACCAGTTGCCGACAACGCTGGGGTTTGACGATGGAATCCACCGCGACCTTTAACTGGCCACTCCAGCCATTCGCCACTTGCTGGCACAAACGCCGCGTGCCGAGCATTTTTTTCATCACGCCACGGGCTTCGTCGATAAACAGCCGACCTGCGGGCGTCAGCTCTACGTCGCGGTGCCGGCGCACAAACAACGGCACTGCCAACCATTCCTCAAGCTGACGCACGGTATAGCTGATAGCGGACGGCACACGGTGCAATTCCTGGGCGGCGGCGCTGAAGCTGCCATGGCGCGCCACGGCGTCGACCACGTCCAGGGAGTATTCGGACCACATGGCGAGTGCCTTCAAAAATATTGATAAGAGTGTCCAATTATTATCGCTTCACACACATACTGTCAGCTTCATAATGGGCGCCAGTCAGCAAATAGTTTGATGGCAGGTTAAACAAGGCTTCAATGAAAAATTCTTTTGGTTTCACCTGGTACCTGGCGGGGCTGAGCATGCTCGGTTACCTGGCCATGGACATGTACTTACCGGCGTTCGGCGCCATGGGCGAGCACCTGCACATTGGCGCGGGCGCGGTAGGCGCCAGCTTGAGTATTTTCCTCGCCGGCTTTGCACTGGGCCAACTGGTGTGGGGGCCGTTGTCCGACCGCCTGGGGCGCAAACCGGTGCTGCTCGCCGGCCTGAGCCTGTTTGTGCTGGGCTGCGCGGGGATGTTCTGGGTCGAGACGACGCCGCAACTGCTGGCGCTGCGCTTTATGCAGGCAATTGGCGTGTGTGCCGCCGCCGTAAGCTGGCAGGCGCTGGTCATCGACCGCTACCCGGCCGACAAGGCGCACCGCGTGTTCGCCAGCATCATGCCACTGATGTCATTGTCGCCAGCGCTGGCGCCGTTGTTGGGGGCGATGGTACTGAACCACTTCGGTTGGCAGGCGATCTTCGGGGTATTGCTGGGCGTGTCGCTGCTGTTACTGCTGCCGACGTTGTTCCTGCGTACGCCGCCGAAACCTCGGGCGCAGGAGGGCGCACCTTCGCGCCTGGGGTATGGCCAGCTGTTCACCTCGCGCGTGTTTACCGGCAACGTCATGATCTTCGCCGCGTGCTCTGCCAGCTTTTTCGCGTGGTTGACGGCGTCCCCCTTCATCCTCGGTGGCATGGGCTACAGCCCGAATGACATTGGCCTGAGCTACGTGCTGCCGACCTTGGCGTTTCTGGTCGGTGGCTACAGTTGCCGCAGCGCCCTGCAGCACGTTCAGGGCAAGACGCTGCTGCCCTGGTTGCTGCTGGCGTACTGCATCAGCATGGTGGCGTTATACCTGGTCGCCACGTTGACGGTACCGACCCTCACTACCTTGCTGATTCCGTTCTGCCTGATGGCGCTGTGCAACGGCGCGAGTTACCCCATCGTGGTGGCGAATGCGCTGATGCCCTTTGCGGAAAATTCCGGCAAGGCGGCAGCCCTGCAAAACACCCTGCAACTGGGGCTGTGCTTTCTCGCGAGCCTGATAGTGTCGTGGATGATCGATGAGCCGCTGCTGATTACGGTGATCGTGATGTTGGCGACCGCGCCGTTGGCGGTGTTGGGTTACTGGCTGGCGCGGCCCAAAAAGGGTAATTCGGCACTGGCACAAGCCTGAAGTGACAATCCGATCCAAGTGTGGGAGCTGGCTTGCCTGCGATGCCGGCGACTCGATGTGTCAGTTGCACCGGGGCGATGCCATCGCAGGCAAGCCAGCTCCCACACTTGATCGGATTCCTTCAGGTATTAGAAGGTGACCTCAAGGTTCACCGTCGGCGTTGAGGTGCGGCTACCCCGGCCGCCATCCACGCCGAACTTGTTATGCCAGTACTCGTAACCCACCCCCAGGTACAGGTTCGGCTTGACGCTTTTGCCCGGTCGCACCGCCACCATCAGCGCGGTGCGCATCAGGGCTTCCGGCGCGGTGTCGCGGCCGTGGTAATCCTCGCCTTTTTCGCCGACGTAATTGATAAAACCCTGGAATTTCGCCGCGTGGTTGGCGATTTCGAACGGGCGCATCCACGTCAGGTTGAGCAAGTAGGTGTCGTCGAAGGTGTGGTTCGACTCTTTTGCACCGGGAATGCCGGTGTGGTTCCTTTCCTTGTAGTACATCAGGCTCAGGTCCAGCACGCCGACGGTGTTGAACTTCAAGGTCGGGCCGATCACCAGCGCGCGCTTCTTGGCTGAGGCGAAGTTGTTGTTGCGGTTGGCATCGAAGCCCAGGGTCAGCGCGTAATCCTTGATCAGCCCGGTGCCCAGCGGCACGTCGAATACCCGCGACGCATACAACTGGTGGCGATACACCGCGTACACCTCACTCCCACCATGGTCGGTGCCCTTGCGCGGGTCGCGGCTGTCGGACAGGAACACATCAAGGTTGAGGAAATTGCTGCCGTACCGGTAGCCGCTGGCGTGGGTAAAGCTGTAGATGCGCTTGCTGAACTCGTCGGGGTTATTCGGGTTGGTGAACTGCTGGCCGTAGCGAAATCCTACGCTGTTGTTCATCCATTCCAGCGCGACGGCCTCCCCACCGCCGAGGAGCGTGAGTGCAACGGTGGCGCCCTGCAATGCCTTTTTCATTGTTCTAGGTCCTTTGGCGTTCTGGCTCATCTCGGCCGGATTGTTTTTGTAACGCCGATGGAGGGTATCTTGTTCGATTGATTGTATACAACTCTATGGACATCCAGTCCGAACATTGCATACAGTGGCCGCACAACAAAAACAGAGAACCCCTCACCATGACTATCCCGAAGGCGTCACCGCAGCGGCCAGAAGATGAGAATCTCGGCGTCGCCGCCAACATGGCTTACGGCCTGCAACATGTGCTCACCATGTACGGCGGTATCGTCGCGGTACCGTTGATCGTCGGCCAGGCAGCCGGGTTGTCGCCGGCAGACATCGGCTTGCTGATTGCTGCGTCATTGTTTGCCGGTGGCTTGGCCACGCTATTGCAGACCCTGGGGTTACCGTTTTTTGGCTGTCAGTTGCCGCTGGTGCAGGGCGTCTCGTTTGCCGGTGTGGCAACCATGGTGGCGATTGTCGGCAGCGATGGCGCTGGCGGGGTGCCGGCGATTCTCGGGGCGGTGATGGCCGCGTCGTTTATCGGGCTGCTGATTACCCCGGTGTTTTCGCGGATCACCAAGTTTTTCCCGCCGCTGGTGACGGGTATTGTGATCACCACTATCGGCCTGACCCTGATGCCCGTTGCGGCGCGCTGGGCCATGGGCGGCAACAGCCGCGCCGCGGATTTCGGCAGCATGTCAAACATCGGCCTGGCGGCATTGACGCTGGTGCTGGTGTTGCTGCTGAGCAAGATCGGCAGCGCGACCATTTCGCGCTTGTCGATCCTGCTGGCGATGGTGATCGGCACCGTGATTGCAGTGTTCCTCGGCATGGCCGACTTCTCCGGCGTGACCCAGGGGCCGATGTTCGGTTTCCCCACGCCATTCCATTTCGGCATGCCCACCTTCCATGTCGCCGCGATCATTTCCATGTGCATCGTGGTGATGGTGACCCTGGTCGAGACCTCGGCGGACATCCTGGCCGTGGGTGAAATCATCGACACCAAGGTCGATTCCAAACGCCTCGGCAATGGCCTGCGCGCCGACATGCTGTCGAGTATGTTTGCGCCGATCTTCGGGTCCTTCACCCAGAGTGCCTTCGCCCAGAACGTCGGCCTGGTCGCGGTTACCGGGGTCAAGAGCCGCTTTGTGGTGGCCACGGGCGGGCTGTTCCTGGTGGTCCTCGGCCTGCTGCCTTTTATGGGGCGAGTGATCGCGGCGGTGCCCACCTCGGTGCTGGGCGGGGCGGGGATTGTGCTGTTTGGCACTGTGGCAGCCAGTGGTATCCGCACCTTGTCCAAGGTCGATTACCGCAACAACATGAACTTGATCATCGTGGCGACATCCATCGGTTTTGGCATGATCCCGATTGCTGCGCCGAGCTTCTACGATCACTTCCCGAGTTGGTTTGCGACCATCTTTCACTCGGGGATCAGCTCCTCGGCGATCATGGCGATCCTGCTGAACCTGGCGTTCAACCATTTCACCGTTGGCAATTCGGACCAGCAATCGGTGTTTGTGGCGGGGACTGAGCGCAGTTTGTGCTTCCGTGATGTGTCGGAACTGCGTGATGGGGATTACTTCAAAGGCGGCAAGCTGTTTGATGCCGAGGGCAGGGAGATCCCGTTGGTGGCGGAGGTGTCGAGGAAGGTCACCAAACCCGAGGCTAGCGAGGCCTGAATGTGGGAGGGGGCTTGCCCCCGATTACGGTGTATCAGCTGAGTGATTGGCTCCTGACACACCGCTATCGGGGGCAAGCCCCCTCCCACAATTGGAATGCATCCAGCTTGAGCATTCAGCCCGCCTTGAGCACGTTGTGCGGTACTGAACACACCTCATCCAGAAACTTCACCACGGTCCCCATGCACGCCTGGCGTTCTTCCACATGCGGCATGTGGCTGGAGTCTTCAAACAGCGCCCAGCGCACATCTGCGATTTCATCCAGGAACGGCTTGACCACCAACGGCGTCGCTTCGTCGTGCCGGCCGGAAATCACCAGCGTCGGCACGTTGATGGCCGACAGGCGGCCAATGGATTTCCAGTCCTTCAAGCTGCCGATCACATGGAATTCGGTCGGGCCGCTCATGGAGTGGTACACCGTCGGGTCCGCATCGACCTGGGCGAAAGTGCGTGCCACTTCTTCCGGCCACGGGTTGACCCGGCACACGTGATGGTCATAAAACACCCGCGACGCCGCGAGGTATTCCGGGTCCTGATAGGTGCCGGCGGCTTCATGCTTGAGCAGGGTTTCATGCACACCTTCCGGCAGCAATTTGCGCAGGCGGTTGGCTTCGCTGACCCAGGTGCGCATGCACGTCGGCGAGTTGGCCGGGATGAAGGCGCGCAGGCCCTTGGGTTGCAAAATCGCATGTTCACTGCCGAGCATGCCACCCCAGGACTGGCCGAGGATCGCGTAGTTATCGCTGATCTGCAGGTGGTCCAGCAGGTTGTTCAGTTCTTCGAGGAACAGGCCCACGGTCCAGAAGGACGGGTCTTTGTCAGGCAGATGGGTGGAGCGGCCGTTGCCCAACTGGTCGTAGTGGATCACGGCGTGGCCGCTGGCGGCGACGTCCTTGAAGGCGTCTACATAGTCATGCGTGCATCCGGGGCCGCCGTGGATAACCACCAAGGGGGTGCGGCCGCTGGAGAGGTCACCGGTGACGCGGTACCAGGTTTGGTAGGCGCCAAACGCCGCATAGCCTTCGCGGATCTTTTCGATGAATTCCATTTCGTGCCCTGCTCTGAAAAAAGGATCAGGGACACGATAAGGCGTCATGGAAATTTAAGTAACTAGCAAAACAGCTAGGTTTTGCCGGACGGTCAGTCCTCCAGCAGGCGGTAATGAGTGGCGCGAACCACCGCCTGTACGCGGTTCTTGGCCCCCAGCTTGTGCATCGCCGAGGCCAGGTGCAGGGTGACCACCGCCAATGAGCGGCTCAGTTGCGTGGCTATTTCAGCGGCGGTCAGGCCGTCGGCGGCCCATTTGAGGCACTCGCGTTCGCGTTTGGTCAGGTGAATATGCGGGTAAGTGCGCAGTTCCTTGCTGAACAGCGGGTAGGCCGCTTCCTGCAAGGCGTGGGAAATCAGGCTGAAATCCGACAAGGTCTGCTGCGCATCCTGCAGCACACTGTAGGCCTTGCCGGTGCGCAAGCCGGTCAGCGAGGCGAAGCCGCCGCGTGGCAGGTGGATCGGCACGCTGACGCCGCAGGTCAACTGCTGGTCATGCAGGTAGGTCGACACCGGGGCGTGGCAGGGATCGATGATCTTTTGCAGGGGGGTGTCGACCTTGACGTCGTAGGACCACACGAAGGGCGACACCGTACTCAGGGCCAGATGTTGCACCGGATCGATCTGGTAGAAGCCCTTGCTGCACCATAAGGCGTGCCAGTCGGGCGGGGTGTTGCGCAGTTCCAGCACCGAAGGGGTGATCAAGGCGCCATCCTGGTCGATCGGCACCGGGGTGTAGTCATACACCAGTGCATCGAAACCCAGCTGCTGGGCGAGGATAAACGTGTTGTCCATCTGCTCGTCCAGGCTCCTGCCCGGCATCAGACGGTGATTTAAGGCAGTAAGCTTGGCCAGCATCCGTTCTGCTCCCGAATTCATTTGAATCTCGACTTGCTGCAAGTAGAATGCCACGCCCCGGCGAAGGACTGCCAGGCCAAACCTATAAGAAATGCTAGGTTATGGACGCGCGGCATCCTCGGTAGTGTTGGTCGATAAACGGCCGCTACCTGCCAGGCCGACACAACACAAGGAATGTATGCATGTGGCGTGAAATTGCCCCCGACCAGCAGTACAACGTGCAAGTCGACGGCCATAACCTCGTGGTCTACAGCTTTGGCGAAGGCGATGAGGTGCTGCTGTGCCTCAACGGCGGGCCGGGCCTGCCGTGTGACTACCTGCGCGACGCCCATGGCTGGCTCAAGGAACACAACCTGCGAGTGGTTGCATTCGACCAGCTTGGCACGGGCGCATCAGCCAGACCCACCGACGTTTCGCTGTGGGAAATCGGCCGATATGTCGAAGAAGTTGAAACCGTGCGCCAAGCCCTGGGCCTCGGCCGCGTGCATCTGCTCGGGCATTCCTGGGGCGGCTGGCTGGGCATCGAATACGCCATCCATTACCCCGACGCGCTGAAAAGCCTGATCCTCGAAAACACCGTCGGTGACATTCCGCACCTGTCCCAGGAGCTCGAACGCCTGCGTGGCGCCCTCGGCAGCGAAACCGTGGCGATGATGCAGCGCCACGAAGCCATGGGCACCCTGGACCACCCGCAGTACCAGGCCGCGATCACGTTGCTCAACTACCGCCACGTGTGCCGTCTCGACGAATGGCCCGAGCCGGTCAAACGTTCCCTCGGCGACTGGAACATGGGCCCTTACGAAACCATGCAAGGTCCCAACGAGTTCCTCTACATCGGTAACCTCAAGGACTGGAACCGCATCCCTGAGATGGCCGCGTTCACGATGCCGATCCTGATCACCACCGGCCAGCACGACGAACTCACCCCGGCCTGTGCCCTGCGCATGAAAATGGCGGCTAAACACGCCCAATTGCACGTTTTCCCCAACAGCAGCCATATGCCCTTTTATGAGGAGCCCCAGGCGTACTTCCCGGTGCTGTTGGACTTCCTTGCGCGTCATCGAGGCTGACGGATGAACCTGGCGCGCTACCGTTTTGTCCTGTCCCGGCCGCTGCAGTTGCTGCCGGTGCTGTTTGGCATCAGCCTGATTACCTTTGTGCTGGTGCGCTCGATTCCCGGCGACCCGGCCCGTGCCCTGCTGGGTTCGCGCAGCACGCCCGACGCCTTACTGAAAATCCGCGCCCAGTACGGCCTCGACCAGCCGTTGTGGCTGCAATATTTCTACTTCCTGAAAAATCTGCTCAAGGGCGACCTCGGCCAATCGCTGCTGTACAAGGTCGACGCGCTCAAGCTGATCGTCACCCGCATCGAACCCACGCTGGTATTGGTGCTCGGCAGCGTGGTGCTGGCGCTGCTGATCGCGGTGCCGCTGGCGACGTTGGCCGCGCGTAACAAGGGCGGCTGGGCGGATAACCTGATCCGCGTGTTCACCACGGTCGGCCTGGGCATGCCGGCGTTCTGGCTGGGCTTGATGCTGATCCTGTTGCTGAGCGTGCAGTGGGGCTTGTTTCCCGTGTCCGGTTACGGTCGTACCTGGCTGGACAAGGCGCATCACATGGTGCTGCCGTGCCTGACCATCGCCCTGGCGCTGTCGGCGGTGTTGGTGCGCAACCTGCGGGCGAGCATGCTGATGGAGTTGCAGGCTGACCATGTCACCGCCGCCCGGGCTCGTGGGCTGTCGGAAGCCGCCGTGTTTCGCCGCCATGTGTTGCCCAATTCCCTGGTGCCGGCGGTCAACCTGCTGGCGGTGAATATCGGCTGGCTGATCAGCGGCACGGTGGTGATCGAAAGCCTGTTTGCCATTCCCGGCATCGGCCAGTTGCTGGTGCGCGGCATTTTCACCCGCGACTACATGGTGGTGCAGGGCGTCGCCATGGTGCTCGCCTGCGCGACAGTGGTGGTCAACTTCATCGCCGACGTGGTGACCGTGGCCCTCGACCCACGGGTGAAGATGCAATGAGCAGCCGCCCGTTGATTGCCCCGTGGCGTCTGCGCCTGCGTTTTGGTTTTCGCAATGGCCGGCTGACGGCTGCGTGGGGCCTGTTGATTTTGCTGGTGTGGCTGGCGCTGGCGCTGTGTGCGCCGTGGATTGCACCTTATGACCCGATTGCGCAAAACACCGATATCAGTTTGCTCGGCCCGAGCCTTGCTCATCCCTTTGGCACGGATAACTACGGTAGGGACATCCTGTCGCGGGTCATCTGGGGCGCGCGCATTGACCTGCAGTTGGCCATCGTCGGGGTGATTTTCCCGTTCATGATCGGCACCTTTGTCGGCGCGGTGTCGGGCTATATCGGCGGGCGTTTCGACAGTTTTTGCATGCGCCTGATCGACGTGATCCTGGCATTCCCGTTCCTGGTGTTGATGCTGGCGATCATGGCCATCCTTGGTCCAGGCCTGAAGAGTTTCTATATCGCCATGGCGTTGGTGGGCTGGGTGTCGTATGCACGGCTGATCCGCTCGCAAATCCTGGTGCTCAAGGAAAGCGACTTTGCCCTGGCCGCCAAGAGCCTGGGCTTTGGCCATGGGCGCATTCTGTTCCGGCATTTATTGCCTAATGCCATGTTCGGCTCGATCGTGTTTTCCATGTCTGACGCCGTATTGGTGCTGCTCAATGGCGCCGCCGTGAGTTACCTGGGCCTGGGCGTGCAACCGCCGACCGCCGAGTGGGGGACGATGGTGGCCGAGGGGCAAGCCTTTATCACCACCGCGTGGTGGATCTGCACCTTCCCAGGGCTGGCCATCGTGACCTTGGCGATGGGCTTCAGCTTGCTGGCGGATGGCGTGGCGCAAGTGTTGGGAGATCGCTCATGAGTGTGCTGCAGGTGCGCGATCTCAGCGTGATCGCCAACAATGCCGGGCGCGAGGTGACCTTGGTCGACCGCGTGTCTTTCGATCTGGCCGAGGGCGAAATCCTTGGCTTGGTGGGTGAGAGCGGCTCGGGCAAGACCATGGCCTGTCGCGGTCTTATGCGCTTGCTGCCATCGCCCAACCTGCGGGTGCAGGGCGGTGCTGTAAGGCTGGCCGGGCAGGACCTGTTGCAGCTGGATGATGCGGGGATGCGCGCGATACGCGGCGGGCAACTGGGCATGATTTTCCAGAACCCCAGCAGCCACCTTGATCCGCTGATGCGCATTGGCGAACAGATTGCCGAAGGCATTCGCCTGCACCAGGGCGCATCGAAGAAAGATGCCCGGTTGCAGGCCATCGACGTGTTGCGCCAGGTGGGCATTCCCGATCCCCAGGCGCGCATCGACAACTACCCCCACGAGTTTTCCGGCGGCATGCGCCAGCGCGCAATGATCGCCGTGGCGCTGGGCTGCAACCCGAAAGTGCTGATCGCCGACGAGCCGACCACCGCCCTGGATGTGACGGTGCAGGCGCAAATCCTGCGGCTGTTGCTGGACCTGCGCGATCAACGCGGTCTGTCGATCATCATGATCACCCACGACCTCGGTGTGGTCGCGCAAACCTGCGACGCCATCGCCGTGATGTATGCCGGGCGCCTCTGCGAGCACGGCAGCAAATACGACCTGCTGGCCCGGCCACAGCACCCGTACACCGCCGGTTTGATCGACTGCCAGCCCGCCCACAGCAGTGGCCACGCCTTGCTGCGCACCATCCCCGGGCAGCCGCCGTTGCTGGATGCATTGCCCGCCGGCTGCCGGTTCAACCCGCGTTGCCCGCAGGTCGGCGCCTTGTGTACCGAGGTGCTGCCGGAAGGCGCGCGCGTCGCCTGTCATTACCCGTTGGGAGCGCAGCCATGAGCCTGTTGCAGATCAAGGACCTCGAGGTGAAGTTTGCCGCGTCCGGCACCGGCTTGTTTGGTTTGAACAAGCAGTGGGTAAGGGCGGTGAACGGCGTGTCGCTGAACCTGGCGGCGGGCGAAACCCTGGGGCTGGTCGGCGAGTCCGGCAGCGGCAAAAGCACCTTGGGCCGCGCCATTCTGCACCTCAACCCGATCAGCGCCGGGCAGGTGTTGTTTGATGGCGTCGACATGGCGCATGGCAGCGCCATCGACATCACCCGCCTGCGGCATGAAACCGCGATGATCTTCCAGGACCCGTACGCCGCGCTGAACCCGCGCCACACCATCGGCGAAACCATCGCCGAAGTGCTGCGGGTGCAGCGCAAGGTCGCGCCGCAGCAGATTCCCGCGCGCGTGAATGAGTTGCTCGACCTGGTCGGCCTGCGCCCCGAACTCGCCGACCGCAAACCCGGCTCCCTCAGCGGCGGGCAATGCCAGCGCGTCGGCATTGCCCGGGCGCTGGCGGTGGAGCCACGACTGATCATCGCCGATGAGTGCGTGGCGGCGCTGGATGTGTCGATCCAGGGCCAGATCATCAACCTGCTGCTGGAACTGCAACAGCGCATGAACCTGGCGATCCTGTTCATCGCCCATGACCTCGCCATCGTGCGCCGCCTGTGCGACCGCGTGGCGGTGATGTACCTGGGCAAGATCGTCGAGGAAGGCCCGGTGGAGGCGGTCTTTACAACGCCACGCCATCCGTACACGGCGGCGCTGATCCAGGCGATTCCCGAGATTGACCCGCATCGGCCGTTACCTACGGAGCCCTTGCCGGGTGAACCCCCGAGCCCACTGAATTTGCCTACGGGCTGTGCCTTTCATCCGCGTTGCCGGCATGCCCGCTCCATGTGTTCCGTGGTGTTGCCGCCGACGCATTTCCTGCACGAGCATCGGTACAGTTGCGTGCTTGAAGAACCTTTGCTTTAACCCTCTGCCATTCATTAACAAGGAGTTGTGATATGCAATCGCGCCACTTGAAGTTGCTCGCCGCCGCCACATTGACCGCCTGGTCGCTGACCGCTGGTTTTGCCCAGGCGGCGGGTGTATTGACCATCGGCTGCCGTGAAGACAGCACCACGTTCGACCCGATCAAAAGCGCTCAGAACCGCGACACCTGGGTCTTCGCCAACGTCTACGACACCCTGGTGCGCGTCGACAACCTGGGCACCAAGATGGAGCCGGGCCTGGCCGAAAGCTGGGACATCTCCAAGGACGGCCTGACCTACACCTTCAAGCTGCGTGATGCGAAGTTCTCGGATGGCTCGCCGATCACCGCCGAAGATGCGGCGTTCAGCCTGTTGCGTATTCGCGACAACAAGGCCTCGCTGTGGGCCGATCCGTTCAACCTGATCAACACCGCCAAGGCGTCGGACCCGAAAACCCTGGTGGTCACCCTCAAGACTCCGGCGGTAGCCTTCCTCTCGCAACTGGCGTCGCCGACGGTATCGATCCTGTCGGAAAAAGCCATGACCAAGATGGGCGAAGACGCCTACTCGGAAAACCCGGTGACCTCCGGTGCGTTTACCGTGGACGAGTGGCGCAAGGGCGATCGGGTGATCCTCAAGAAGAACCCGAACTTCTGGCAGGCCAAGAACGTGAGCCTGGATGGCGTGGAGTGGGTGTCCGTCACCGACGACAACACCCGCATGCGCATGGTGCAGAACAACGAGCTGGACACGGCGATCTTCGTACCGTTCTCACGGGTTGAAGAGCTGAAGAAAGACAAGAACGTGGTGATCCACGCCGACCCGTCGACCCGTGAAGATCACCTGCTGATCAACCACGCCCATGGCTTGCTGGCCAAGCAGGAAGTGCGTGAAGCGCTGGACATGGCTATCGACAAACAATCGCTGGTCAAGACCGCCACCTACGGTCAGGGCACCGTGGCCTATTCCTACATTCCAAAGGGCTCGCTGTACCACTACGCCAACAACCTGCAGCGCCCGTACGACCCGACCGCCGCCAAGAAGCTGCTGGAGCAGGCCGGCGCCAAGGACTTGAAGCTCAACTACGTGGTCAACGCCGGCAACGAAGCCGACGAGCAGATTGCGGTGATCATCAAGGACCAACTGGCCAAGGTCGGCGTGACCGCCAACCTGCAAAAGGTCGACCCGACCCAAAGCTGGCAGATGCTGGTGGACGGTGAGTACGATATTTCGGTGATGTACTGGACCAACGACATCCTCGACCCGGACCAGAAGACCACCTTCGTGCTGGGCCACGACACCAACCAGAACTACATGACCCGCTACAAGAACGACAAGGTCAAGGACCTGGTAGCCGCCGCACGCATCGAGGCCGACCCGGCCAAGCGTGAGCAGATGTATGTGGAATTGCAGAAATTGGCGAAACAGGACGTGAACTGGATCGACTTGTACTACAGCCCGTACATCAACATCTCACGCAAGAATGTGAGCAACTTCCTGCAAAACCCGCTGGGGCGTTTCACCCTTGAGGAAGTGGTGAAAAACTAAAGAACACTGCAATAAAAAATGTGGGAGGGGGCTTGCTCCCGATAGCGGTGCATCAGTCAAAGAGGTTGTGACTGATCACCTGCTATCGGGGGCAAGCCCCCTCCCACATTTGGTTTTATAGTGTGCCTGTTATTGCGCGTCGAACGCCTGCCCGTTGATGCCGGCACTGTCCGGCCCCATCAGGTACAGGTACACCGGCATGATCTCTTCCGGCGCCGGCCTTTCCATCGGGTTTTCCCCTGGGTACGCCTGGGCGCGCATGCTGGTGCGCGTGCCACCGGGGTTGATGCTGTTGGTCCGTACCGCCGCCACATCCTCCAGCTCATCGGCCAGGGTTTGCATCAGCCCCTCGGTCGCAAACTTTGACACCCCATAAGCCCCCCAATACGCCCGGCCCTTACGCCCGACGCTGCTGGAGGTGAAGACCACCGACGCATCCTGGGACAGTTTGAGCAGCGGCAGCAGGGTGCTGGTCAGCATGAACATCGCGTTGACGTTCACGTGCATGACTCGCATGAAATTCTCACCGGACAACTGCTCGATCGGCGTGCGTGGGCCGATGATCGAGGCGTTGTGCAGCAGGCCGTCGAGGTGGCCGAATTCTTTTTCGATCATCGCGGCCAGCTCATCGTACTGATGGGGCAGGGCGGTCTCCAGGTTGAACGGGATCACCACCGGTTGCGGCTGGCCCGCCGCTTCGATTTCGTCATAGACCTGGGCCAGGTTGGCTTCGGTCTTGCCCAGCAACAGCACGGTAGCGCCATGGGCGGCGTAGGTTTTCGCCGCTGCCGCGCCAATCCCGCGACCGGCACCGGTCACCAGGATGATTCGGCCTTTGAGCAGTTCTGGACGTGCGGAGTAATCAAACATAAACAACCTCGACAGAATTCACAGAAAATCCATGTGATTGATCGCAACCTTTGCTTTTGTGGCGAGGGAGCTTGCTCCCGCTGGGGCGCGAAGCGGCCCCAAAAGATGGGCCTGCTACGCAGGCCAGCGGGAGCAAGCTCCCTCGCCACAAAGGCACATCAGCCGCAAGCATTCCCAATCAGCAACTGCACAGTGCGTTATCCAGTACTTTACGCAGCTCCAGCGGGTGATCCACCACCACATCGGCACCCCAATGGCGCGGGTTGTCGTCCGGGTGGATATAGCCGTAGGTCACCGCCGCGGTACGGGTGCCGGCGTCGCGGCCGGACTCGATATCGCGCAGGTCATCGCCCACGAACAGCACGCTGGCCGGGTCCAGGTCGAGCATCTTGCACGCCAGGATCATCGGCTCCGGGTCCGGCTTGCTGTTTTTCACATGATCGGGGCAGATCAGCAGCGCCGAGCGCTCGGCCAGGCCCAGCTGCTGCATGATCGGTTCGGCAAAGCGCAGTGGCTTATTGGTGACCACGCCCCAGATCAGTTTGGCTTTTTCGATGTCTTCCAGCAGCTCGGCCATGCCGTCGAACAATGTGCTGTGGACCGCGCAGCCCTTGAGGTAGCGCTCGAGGAACTCCTGGCGCAGCGCTTCAAAGCCTGGGGATTCCGGGTCCATCGAGAAGGTCACGGCGACCATCGCCCGTGCACCGCCGGAGATTTCATCGCGGATGTGCTGGGGATTGATCGGCGCCAGGCCGCGGTCGGCGCGCATGGCCTGGCAGATGGCGATAAAGTCCGGCGCGGTGTCCAGCAGGGTACCGTCCATATCGAAGAGAACCGCTCGCAACTTCACAGGCTCACTCCTCGCGCAGGGTCTGGATCATGTAGTTGACGTCAACATCGCTGGCCAGCTTGTAGTGTTTGGTCAGCGGGTTGTAGGTCAGGCCGATGATGTCCTTGACGGTCAGCCCGGCCTGGCGGCTCCAGGCGCCCAGCTCGGAAGGGCGGATGAATTTCTTGAAGTCATGGGTGCCGCGCGGCAGCAGCTTCATGATGTATTCGGCGCCGATGATCGCGAACAAGTAGGCCTTGGGGTTGCGGTTGATGGTGGAGAAGAACACCTGGCCGCCCGGCTTGACCATGCGGAAGCACGCACGGATCACCGAGGACGGGTCCGGCACGTGCTCGAGCATTTCCAGGCAGGTGACCACGTCGAACTGCTCGGGCATCTCTTCAGCCAGGGCTTCGGCGGTGATCTGGCGATACTCCACGCTCACGCCGGATTCCAGCTGGTGCAGCTGGGCCACCGCCAAGGGCGCTTCACCCATGTCGATGCCCATCACGGTCGCGCCGCGCTGGGCCATGGCTTCGCTGAGGATGCCGCCGCCGCAGCCCACGTCCAGCACCTTCTTGCCGGCCAGGTTGACGCGTTCGTCAATCCAGTTGACCCGCAGTGGGTTGATGTCGTGCAGGGGTTTGAACTCGCTTTCGCGGTCCCACCAGCGGTGAGCCAGGGCTTCGAATTTGGCGATTTCGGCGTGGTCGACGTTGCTCATGGTGAATCCTCTAAATCTGATAAATCGGTTTGTCAGCCCTGAACGATACGGTTCAAGACCGGCGTTATTCGCTGTGCCCGCTGATACGTTGGCCCCAGGCGATGGCCGTGGCGGTCAACTGGTGTTCATCCATGCGGGTCAACTGCCGGTCGTCGAGCAATTGCTTGCCGGCGACCCAAAGGTGTTTCACGCAATCGCGTCCGGTGGCATATATAAGCTGTGAGACCGGATCGTAGATCGGTTGTTGCGCCAGCCCCGACAGATCGAAGGCAACGATATCCGCCGCCTTGCCGACCTCCAGCGAGCCAATCTCGTTTTCCAGGCCCATGGCCCGCGCGCCATTGAGCGTCGCCATGCGCAGGGCACGGTGGGCATCCAGCGCTGTGGCCGAACCGGCGACGGCCTTCGCCAGCATCGCCGCAGTGCGGGTTTCGCCCAGCAGGTCGAGGTCATTGTTGCTGGCGGCGCCATCGGTGCCGATGGCCACATTCACGCCAGCCTGCCACAGACGCTCCACCGGGCAAAAGCCGCTGGCCAGTTTCAGGTTGGATTCCGGGCAATGGATGACGCTGGTGTTGCTTTCTACCAGCAAAGCCAGGTCATCCTCGCTGATTTGGGTCATATGAACGGCCTGGAAGCGCGGCCCCAACAGCCCGAGGCGGCCCAGGCGCGCCAGTGGGCGCTCGCCGGTCTGCTCGACGGCTTGCTGCACTTCAAAGGCGGTTTCGTGAACATGCATATGGATCGTGGCGTCCAGCTCTTCGGCGATTACGCGGATTTTTTCCAGGTTGTCATCGCACACGGTGTAAGGCGCATGGGGCCCGAAGGTGATCTTGATGCGCGGGTGGTGCTTGAGGTCGCCGAACAGTTCAATGCCCTGGCGAATCGCCTCATCGGCCGTGCTGGCGCCGGGAATCGGGAAGTCGAGGATCGGAATCGCGATCTGTGCGCGCATGCCGCTGTTATGCACGCAGTCGCTGGCGACCTTGGGGTAAAAGTACATGTCGGAGAAGCAGGTGATGCCACCCTTGAGCTGCTCGGCGATGGCCAGGTCGGTGCCGTCGCGTACGAACGCTTCATCGACCCACTTGGCCTCGGCGGGCCAGATGTGTTTTTCCAGCCAGGTCATCAGTGGCAGGTCGTCGGCCAGGCCGCGAAACAGGCTCATCGCCGCATGCCCGTGGGCGTTGATCAGGCCGGGGCTGAGCAGCATGCCCGGCAGCTCGCGCACCTCGTGGGTTGCCAGCTTCAAGGCCGCTGCCCGTGGCCCGATAAAGGCAATGCGCCCATCGCGGATGCCCAGGCCATGCTCCTTGAGCACCACGCCAGCGGGTTCGACAGGCACCAGCCAGGTTGGCAGCAGCAACACGTCGAGCGGGGCGGCAGTGGCGGTCATCGCGGGCTTCTTCCCAGGCAGCTATAAAAGAAGGGCGAAGTATACCCGAGCGCCCTGGCTGGCGGATCGCTATAATCGGCGGCTTTGTTCTTGAGTGCGGAGTAAGGGATGCGCGATCGACTGTTGGCAGCGGAGAAGGTGAAGGCCATCGATTGGCGTGATGGCGCGCTGTACCTGCTCGATCAGCGTGCCTTGCCATCCCGGGAAAGCTGGGTGGCCTGCGTGACGGTCGAAGACGTGGCGGCAGCCATCCGTACGATGGTGGTGCGCGGTGCGCCGGCCATTGGCATCAGTGCTGCGTATGGCCTGGTGTTGGCGGCCCGTGTGCGCATCGCCGAGGGCGGTGACTGGCAGGCTGCCTGGGAAGAAGACTACGCACTGTTAGCCGATGCCCGTCCCACCACATCGAACCTGTTCTGGGCGTTGAAGCGCATGCGCGACCGTCTGGATCGTGTCAAGAAGCACGCCGATCCGCTGGCGGTGCTGGAAGCCGAAGCCATCGCGATCCATGAAAGTGATCGCGAAGCCAACCTGACCATGGCCCAACTGGGCGTCGAACTGATCCGCAAGCACCAGGGCAATGCCCAGGCCATCCTCACCCACGGCAACGCAGGCGCCCTGGCGACCGGCGGCGTGGGAACGGCGCTCGGAGTGATTCGCGCAGCCTACCTGGAGGGCATGGTCGAGCAGGTCTATGCCAACGAAACGCGCCCCTGGCTGCAAGGTTCGCGGCTGACCGCCTGGGAACTGGCGGGCGAGGGTATCCCGGTGACGGTGAATGCCGATTCGGCGGGGGCGCATATCCTCAAGACCAAAGGCGTGACGTGGGTGATCGTCGGCGCCGATTGCATTGCCGCCAATGGTGACGTGATCAGCAAGATCGGCACCTACCAGCTGGCGGTGTGCGCGATGCACCATGGCGTGCGTTTCATGGTGGTGGCGCCGAGTTCCACCCTGGACATGATGATGGCCACTGGCGATGACGTTGCCCTGGAAGAGCGCGATGCCGGTGAGTTGCTGGAAGTGGCCGGCCAGCGCTTTGCGGCGGATGTGAATGCCTACAACCCGGTGTTTGACGTGACGCCGGCCGACCTGATCGACGTGATCGTGACCGAGAAAGGTGTGGTCGAGCGGCCGGATACGGCCAAATTGGCCAAGTTGATGTGCCGTAAGCGGTTGCATTGAGGGGTGTGGTGTTTGTGGAATGGCCTTCGGGGGCAAGCCCCCTCCCACACGTGAGCGGCGAATGCATTCAAAATGGGGGAGGGGCTTGCCCCCGATTGGCTTTATAAGTCAACAAAACCCTCGGATCTGCCCTCAGAAAAAAGCACCAACCCACCTCTGAGCCCCTCTCGTCGCCCTCAAGCCTGTCATCCGTCAACTTACTATGCTCCATGCGCATCAGGGGGATAGGTGCGTGGCGGCGATTGTGATAACATCCGGCGGTTTCCAGGGCCACCCCGAGGGGTGGCCTATAACGTGCAGATCCGTGTCATAACTCGTTGATTTGTCGTAAGTCGTTGTCAGGCACTCTGCCGGCAGCGGCGAGCTTCGTTCGTCCCAAATGGATGTGACGAGGTTTCACCCGAAAAAGGAATCAGGCTTCTCATGGGCGAACTGGCCAAAGAAATCCTCCCGGTCAATATCGAAGACGAGCTGAAACAGTCCTACCTCGACTACGCGATGAGCGTAATTGTCGGTCGGGCACTGCCTGATGCGCGCGATGGCTTGAAGCCCGTGCACCGGCGTGTGCTGTTCGCGATGAGCGAGCTGGGTAACGACTGGAACAAGCCGTACAAGAAATCTGCCCGTGTTGTCGGTGACGTGATCGGTAAGTATCACCCTCACGGCGACACTGCGGTGTACGACACCATCGTTCGGATGGCCCAGCCGTTTTCCCTGCGCTACCTGCTGGTAGACGGCCAGGGCAACTTCGGTTCGGTCGACGGCGACAACGCTGCGGCCATGCGATACACCGAAGTGCGCATGACCAAGCTGGCGCACGAGCTGCTGGCCGACCTGCATAAAGAAACCGTGGACTGGGTGCCGAACTACGACGGCACCGAAATGATCCCGGCCGTCATGCCAACCAAGATCCCCAACCTGCTGGTCAACGGTTCCAGCGGTATCGCCGTGGGCATGGCCACCAACATCCCGCCGCACAACCTCGGTGAAGTCATCGACGGTTGCCTGGCCCTCATCGACAACCCCGAGCTGACCGTCGATGAGCTGATGCAATACATCCCCGGTCCGGACTTCCCGACCGCCGCGATCATCAACGGTCGCGCCGGCATCATCGAAGCCTACCGCACCGGTCGCGGCCGCATTTACATGCGCGCCCGCTCGATGATCGAAGACATCGACAAGGTCGGTGGTCGCCAGCAGATCGTCATCACCGAGCTCCCTTACCAACTGAACAAGGCGCGTCTGATCGAGAAGATCGCCGAGCTGGTTAAAGAGAAGAAGCTGGAAGGCATCACCGAGCTGCGCGACGAGTCTGACAAAGACGGTATGCGCGTCGTGATCGAGCTGCGCCGTGGCGAAGTGCCTGAGGTGATCCTCAACAACCTCTATGCCCAGACCCAACTGCAAAGCGTGTTTGGTATCAACGTGGTTGCACTGATCGATGGCCGCCCACGCATCCTGAACCTCAAGGATCTGCTGGAAGCCTTCGTCCGTCACCGTCGCGAAGTCGTTACCCGCCGTACCGTGTTCGAACTGCGCAAGGCCCGCGAGCGCGGCCACATCCTGGAAGGCCAGGCGGTTGCGCTGTCGAACATCGACCCGGTGATTGCCCTGATCAAGGCTTCGCCGACCCCGTCGGAAGCTAAAGAAGCCCTGATCAAGATGCCGTGGGAGTCCAGCGCCGTGGTGGCGATGGTTGAACGTGCCGGCGCCGACTCGTGCCGTCCGGAGACCCTGGATCCGCAATACGGCCTGCGTGACGGCAAGTACTTCCTGTCGCCGGAACAGGCCCAGGCCATCCTGGAATTGCGCCTGCACCGCCTGACCGGTCTTGAGCACGAGAAGCTGCTGGCCGAGTACCAGGAGATCCTCAACCAGATCGGCGAGTTGATCCGCATCCTCAGCAGCGCCGTGCGCCTGATGGAAGTGATCCGCGAAGAACTGGAAGTGATCCGCGCCGAATACGGCGACGTGCGCCGCACCGAGATCCTCGACGCGCGCCTCGACCTGACCCTGGGTGACATGATCCCGGAAGAAGAGCGTGTGGTGACCATTTCCCACGGTGGCTATGCCAAGACCCAGCCGTTGGCGGCGTACCAGGCCCAGCGCCGTGGTGGTAAAGGTAAATCGGCTACCGGCGTCAAGGATGAGGACTACATCGCTCACCTGCTGGTCGCCAACAGTCACACCACGCTGCTGCT
>NZ_JBYVMD010000030.1:0-85966 GCF_058145955.1 Pseudomonas sp. A39 | reverse complement strand
TCGCGAAAGTGGTAGAACCGTGACGCCTGCGCCAGCACCAGTTCATCAGGCAACGACCCCAAGTAGATCGCCGCTTCCGCCAAACTATTGGTAATCGCAGGCCGAGAAACCGTAGGCAAGGGCAGGGTGGTCGACCTATTTTCATGATCGGTCCACACCACCGAATCACCGGAAACACTCAACCGATGCGCCAGCGAGTGACTCCAACCAAACCCCAGCCCGCAATCCACTTCCACCGCACTGGTGCGGTACAACCGGGTCCACTCAAACGGCAAAATTCCGTCCAACGCCCCATCGGTCAGCGTCAGCAGTTCCTCGCCGGTGACCATCGACACCGGGCAACCGTTAGTGGCTGTTTTGTCGGAAGAGGCAGCCGCATCCCCGTTGGGATTGCGAGCAGCAGCCGGCACATCATCCACATGCTCTTTCTGCTTCAGCACCGCGTTCTGCCGTGCCTTCCAGCGCATCTGCATCGTGCCTTGCTTGAGCGCGCCGACCACCCCCCGAACCGCGACCGCCTTATAGCGATCCACGGCCTGCATGAACTTTGTCAGAATCGCCAAAAGACCCTTAACAAAGCTCACCGCTGCATCAAGAATCTGCGCCCCATACTTGACCAACCGCAGACTCAAATACGCCACACCCGCCGCCGGCAAGGCGATGGTCAACACCACGCCAATCACCAAGTCGATCAGCAGCGACGCCACAAACCCAGCTGTCACTTTCGCTATTTCACTGGGTGGCAATGCATCCAACCAGATCATCGCCGTGCGCAACATCAGGTACAGCGCTGCCTCGTCGCTGGCCAGCAACATGGCCTGTTCCATGACCTTGGGCGCATCGGTGGCGATCTGCGCCAACTTGGTCGCTTCGGTGCCCAACTGCTCAACGTACTTCAGCGGGTCTTCAAGAATCGCCTGCACGAGCTTGATGCTGTCCCACACATCACGAATCGCCGCCCAGCTGCCCGCCAACAGGCCGCTGCCAATTGCACTGGCGGTTGAGCGTTCCCAGTGCGGTTTGAAGCCAGACCACTGCTCCCGAAGCCACCGCTCCAGATCCCCGGTCAGCCCGGCGTAAGAGGCAAACAGCGCGTCGACCTGTTCCTCGGACACCCCGCCCTGCACCCGCACCTGATAGCGCTCGCCCGCCGCGCAGTGGTGCGAGCCCTTACCCTGTTCATCCAGCATGATCACGGTGGAGCTGCCATCATCCAGCCCGATGACCTCGACCGGGATATCGCCAATCGGCACGTCATACACCGACTCGAACAGGCTCTCGATCTTCACCTCGCCGCCCACCGGGCACCGGGTCACGGTCGAAAAGTCAGCATCGGAAAGGCTCACCGATTGCTGCGCATCCCCCACCCGCAACACCCGGTCCATCCCCAACAACGACGGCATGTCCAGCCCATGGCTCACGGAGTCGAGCGCATGCGAATACCACGCGCCCATTTGTTGGCGATAAATCACCAGGCTTTGATGAAAGCCGTCCAGTTCATGTTCGATCAGGGCAATGTGGGAAGCGTGGGTCATCCGTGACATCTCGACAGAGGGCAAGGCGTCGGAGCATGCCGCAGCAAAAAGCGGCTGGATGAACGGTTGAGAAATTCAGAAAAGGCCGACTACACAGCGGGAAAATCCGCGAGAAACCCAGCTAAACGGCTACACAAAACAGCGATAAACCTGATTGCATTCGCACGCCTCAAATAAAAATCGCTCTCATCCTTGCCCGATTTCCCGACATGCCCGTCATGGTTAATAGAACCTCCCTTACGCAGGATTTCCCATGTCGCGCCTCGCTCGTCCCTTGCATCCACTGGCCCTGTCAGTGGCGATGGCTTTTGCCGCCGTGCCGTTGCTCACCGTCCAGTCCTCCTTTGCCGAAGAGAGCAGCAGCACCGTGCGCAGCTTCTCGATCCCTGCCGGTGACTTGAGCCAGGCGCTCAATAGCCTGGCCGAGCAGGCGGGGTTGGTGCTGGCATTCGATGCAAGCTTGACCCGGGGCAAACGCAGCAAGGGATTGAGCGGTCCATACGACACCGATGTGGCGCTGAACCAGTTGCTCACCGGCAGCGGTTTGCAAGCGTTGAAGATCTCCGCCGATCGCTACCGTCTGGAAGCCATCCCGGAGAGCGGCGGCGCCATGGAGCTGCAGGCCACCACCATCAGCGGCGCCTACCAGAGCGAAAGCCCGACCGGGCCGGTGTCCGGCTATGTGGCCACGCGCAGCGTGTCGGGCACCAAGACCGATACCGCGCTGATCGAAACCCCGCAGTCGATTTCCATCGTCACCAAAGACCAGATGCGTGCGCAAAACGCCGAGAGCCTCAACCAGATCCTGCGCTACAGCGCCGCCGTCATCCCGGAAACCCGTGGCGCCACCGCGTCGCGTCTCGACCAGTTGACCATCCGCGGTTTCTCTCCGGCCACCTACTTGGATGGCCTGCGCATGCCATCGAGCCGTGACGCGTTGCCGCAGAAGGACGCCTTCGACCTGGAGCGCGTAGAAGTGCTGCGCGGTCCGGCGTCGGTGTTGTACGGGCAGGGCACGCCGAGCGGGGTGATCAACATGGTCAGCAAACGCCCGCTGGACACGCCGTTTCACGAAGTGGGTGTGGAATACGGCACCTTTAACAAGAAGCGCACTACCTTCGACTTGAGTGGCCCGCTGGACGATCAGGGTGTGTATTCCTACCGTGTCGCCGGGCTTTTCGACGATGCGGATGGCCAGGTAGAGCACACCGAGACGCGCCGTCAGTCATTGTCCAGCGCCTTCACCTGGCGCCCGGACGACGCCACCTCGCTGACCCTGCTCGGGCATTTCCAGAAGGACCCCAAAGGCGCGTCCTACGGTTCGGTGCCGGCCTGGGGCTCGGTGCTGCATAGCCCGACCGGGCGCAGCATCGATGTGGATTTCTACGATGGCGAAAAGAACTTCGAGAAAAGCGACCGCGACTACTACTCCATTGGCTGGGCGTTCGAGCATCACTTCGATGACGTGTGGACCGTACGCCAGAATGCGCGGTACCTGCGCAGCGAAGGCCAGTATCGCAGCCTCTACAGCAACTACCTGCAGACGGATTACCGCACCATTCGCCGTTCGACCATCGCCAGCGATGTCAACATGGATGCCTACACTCTCGACAACCAGTTGCAGGCCAAATTCGACACCGGCCCGCTGCAGCACACCTTGTTGATGGGGCTCGACTACCAGAACACCAGCACCGACACCCTGTCCGGGTCAGGCGTCTACACCGCAGGCCCGACCCTGGATATTTTCAATCCGGTGTATGGCGCGGCGGTCCCGGTGCCGGCCTACACCACCGATGGCACCTCGCGCAGCGAACAGACCGGTGCGTATCTGCAAGAGCAGATGAAGTGGGACAAATGGGTGTTGCTGCTGGGCGGTCGGTATGACTGGGCCAGCACCGATAACAGCACGCAGACCCTCAGCAGCGGTGCCAAGAGCAAGTCGTCCCTGGACAGCAAGGCGTTCACCGGCCGTATCGGCCTGGTTTACCTCTTCGATAACGGCCTGGCGCCGTATGCCAGCTACGCGGAGTCGTTCAACCCGCAATCGGGTACCGGTTACGGCGGCTCGGTGTTCAAGCCGACCGAAGGCAAGCAGTATGAAATCGGCATCAAGTACCAGCCGCCGGGCAGCAACAGCTTTATCACTGCAGCTATTTTCGACCTGCGCCAGACCAACGTGCTGACCACCGACCCGGACCCCACTCACCTGTGTGGCACCGGCCGTTGCCAGAGCCAGGACGGCGAAGTGCAATCGCGTGGCTTTGAACTGGAAGGCAAGGCCAGCCTCAACGATAACCTGGACATCACCGCCGCCTATGCCTACCTGGACAACCGCCTCAGCAAGTCCAACAACACCGTGCGTTATGCGCCCATCAGCGACATCGGCGTAGGCCCGGCCATCGCTGCCGAAGGCACCACCACGTACGGCGTGCCGCGCCACACCGCCTCCGCGTGGGCCGACTACACCTTCCACGACGGCCAGCTCAAAGGCTTCGGCGTTGGCGCAGGCGCGCGGTATGTCGGTTCGTCTTGGGGCGATACCGCCAACACCCTCAAAGTGCCGGGCTATACCCTGTTTGACGCAGCGGTGCACTACGACATCCCAAACATTGCCCACCTCAAGGACAACCTGCGTTTGGCCCTCAACGCCACCAACCTGGCGAATAAAGAGTACGTCGCGTCCTGCTATTCCTACTCGTGGTGCTGGTATGGCTCGCAGCGCACCGTGCAGGCAAGTGCGACTTACCAGTGGTGATGAGGGGCAAGTAAGGCACTTTAATGGCCCCCTTGTAACAAAATCCTCGCCAGAATCGCTTTTATTTTCAGGTGGTTAGGTGGGGATGCAAATGCGCACTGTTGGAATCATGCTGATCGCCTGCTCCCTGGCCGGCGGCGCGGCTGCCGTGCAGGCACGGGAGCTGCGCGAAGGTGACAAGTACATGTGCAGTTGGGGCGCCGGCACCGCCGCCAGGGCCCAGGAGCTCAAGTTGTCCGGGGTGTCGCTGTATGCGGCGCGGCAGAAGATCCAATCCATGAAATTCAATAAATCGTGGATGCGCATGATGGCCATGGGCATCACCGAACAAACCTACGACAGCCGCTCGCGGCTCAAGCCTGAGGCGATTCGCCAGGGCTTCTACCAGGATTGCGTGCGCTATAAAGTCGCGCGTAAGTGACCACTTAGCCCGACAACGGTGAGCGCTCATCGTCCTGGAAATACGCCTTTGCCGTTTCAATAAATCGCTGATTGGCCTGGGACAGGTACTCGTTGGCGCGCCAGCACAGGTTGAAGTGCATGAACTGCGCGGGCTCGAAAGAAACACCCGCGAGCCCGGGTTCCTGCTCCTGCACTGAACGCAGCAGGGTGGATATGCCCATTCCGCTGCGGGTGGCGGTAATCACCAGCGGCACGAAATTACTCTCCAGGGCAATGCTGAACCGAACCCGAGCCGCGCTGCAAAAGGCGTCCAGCAGATGGCGCTGCAGGAAGGTGTTGTCGAACACCAGCATCGGCTCGTCCTGCAAGCGCGCGGCCGGGATGGACGACGCTGCCGCCAGTGGGTGCTGCGCATGCATGCACAACACCATTTCGTCACTGCCGAGCAACACCGACTCCCAATCCGGATCGACCCGCCGCGACTCCAGCAGCGCCACATCGATGTCCCGCGTGGCCAGGCGATTGCTGATGTCATCGGCGCTGCCTTCCACCACATGCATGGCGATGCCGGGGTAGCGGGCGCGAAATTGCATCAGCAATTCGGGAATATGACGGATGCCATACATCGGCGGCACACCGACGCGGATCTCGCCGCTGTGCAACTGGGTCAGGTCCTGCAATTCACGCCGGGCACCGGCCAACCCTTCAAGGCACGCCTCGGCACGCGCCAGGAACAACTGCCCCTCGGCCGTCACGCTGATCTGCCGCGTGGCACGGTTGAACAGGGCTACGCCCAGCTCCTCTTCCAGGCGACTCACCGCCATGCTCAGCGCCGGTTGTGCCACGTGCAACGCCTGGGCCGCCTTGGTGAAGCTGCCTTGACGGGCGATTTCGACGCAGTACTCCAACGCTTTCAGGTTCATACGGGCTCGCATAACAAAGTGTGATGAGTTGCTTCACAAATGGATATTTTCTGTGATGAAGGCAAGTCTATAACCTGTCGGCATTCTTCTCCATGCCGAGTGCCACACGATGCCCAACTTTCGCGCCTATTGGCTTGTCACCCTGATCGTCGGCGCCCTGGGCGGTAGCCTTGCCAGTTGGGCGGGGTGGCCATTGCCGTGGGTGATTGGCTCGCTGGTGGCCGTGATGCTGACTCGCTGCGCCGGTGGCCGGGTGCCGGAGATTCCCCATGGGCGCCACGTCGGGCAACTCATCGTGGCGGTCGCCATCGGCTGTCATTTCACGTTGCCGGTGATGCAGCAGGTGGCGGCCCACCTTGGGCTGATCGTCACGGCCGTGTTGCTGACGTTGGTGCTGGCGTTGTGTTCGGTGCTGATCCTGCATCGCTGGGGCGTGCCCTTTGGCACGGCGTTCTTCGCCTTGATGCCCGCCAATTCCAGCGAGATGGTGCACCTGGGTCGCCAACGGCAGGCGGATACTGCATTCATCGCGGCCGCCCACAGCATCCGTTTGCTGTTGATCCTGCTGACGGTTCCTGCCGTTGCCACCTTCGGCCTGCCCGCGGTGGCTGCGCCTGCGCCATTGCCGGTGATCTGGCCATGGCTGATCTTCATCCTGGCGATGGGCTGGCTGGCGGCCCTGGGTTTCAAGCAATGCAAGCTGCCCAACCCGTGGACGTTCGGGCCGTTCCTGATCTGCGCGGTGGGGGTGGGCTGCAATAACTTGTCGATGAGCATGCCGGGCTGGCTCAGCGGCAGCGGGCAGTTGCTGATCGGCTGTGCATTGGGCGTCGCGTTTGACCGCAGTTTCTTCCGTCGTGCGCCGGGTCTGCTGGCCAAGGTGCTGCTGTTATTGACCGCTTCGGTGATTACCACAGCGTTGGCTGCCTGGGCGCTCGGCGCCGGGTTGGGCATGCCGTGGTTGTCGCTGGCCCTGGGCATGATGCCCGGCAGCGCACCGGAAATGAGCCTCACCGCCGAGGCCCTGGGCCTGGCCGTGACGCTGGTGACGGCGATGCAGGTGATCCGCATGCTGTTGATCCAGGCGGCGTGCTTGCCACTTTATCGCCTGCTGAATCCGGAGTCGCAGGTGCAAGCACCGGTCAGTGCAAAATCTGCGTAAGCCTGTCCAACTTCGCCTTGGCGCTCCTCGCCATACTGGGGTCAGGTAAATGAAGAGGAACAGGCGATGACTGACTATGTATTGACACCCACCCCAACCCCATCCCTCGCGGTACAGGGCAGTGCGGCGCGCTTCCCGCTGCGCCGGGTGTTCTGTGTGGGCCGCAACTACAGCGAGCACGCGCGTGAGATGGGGCATGACCCCGACCGTGAGCCACCATTCTTCTTCATGAAACCGGCGGACGCCGTGGTGCCGGCCGAAGGCGTGATCGCTTATCCGCCGCTGACCGCCGACTTGCACCACGAAGTGGAACTGGTGGTGGCCATCGGCAAGGACGGGGTGAACATCAGCCCGGAACAGGCGTTTTCCCACATCTGGGGGTACGGTGTCGGCATCGACCTGACCCGTCGCGACCTGCAAGCCCAGGCGAAAAAGCTCTCGCGTCCGTGGGAATGGGCCAAGGCATTTGATGAGTCCGCGCCAAGCACCGCACTGCAACCGGTGAGTGCGGTAGGGCACCCGTCCAGCGGCAGAATCTGGCTCCAGGTCAATGGCGAACAACGCCAGGTGGGCGATCTGGCTGACCAGATCTGGTCTGTCAGTGAAGTGATCAGCCATGCCTCCAACGCTGTCGCGCTCAAGGCCGGCGACCTGATCTTCACCGGCACGCCCGCGGGCGTTGGCGCGTTGCAGCCAGGCGATGTGGTCACCGCCGGCATCGACGGCATCGGCGAGTTACGTTTCACCCTCCGCCAACGTTGAGGCTAAAGTGGGGCCCAGGCCACCCGAGAGACCCTTATGCCAGGCACCCGCGTCACCACTTACGGCATGGAACAGCGCAGCGACCGCCCCGACTTTTACATCCGCGACAAACGCGCGAGGGCGGCGCTCACCCATCCTCATCGCCATGAGTATTTCCAGATCCAGATCAACCTGGGCGGCGACACCGTGCAGCACATCGGCGGCGCGGTGCGGCCGTTTCCGCGCAAGGCGCTGGCGTTTATCCTGCCTCACCGGTTGCATGTGATTCCCCATCCCGAGGACGGCGAGTTCATGCTGATCAACTTCAGCCAGGCGTTTTTCCTGCCGCAACTGACGTGCGATCCCCTGGACCTGGAAGACATCCCCATCGGCCAGGCCCCCGAGCTGTCGCCGTTTCGCTTCCAGGAACAGCTGGACTTCATCCTCGATGATGCGGCCTTCACTCATGTGCAAACCTGGCTCACGCATATGCGCGAGCTCGACGCTCACCGTACCTTTGGCGCGCGCGAGCGCCTCAAGGGCTACCTGTTTCAACTGGTCGGCCTGGTGTGTGAGCAGTACGCCGAGCCCTTGCAAGCCCTGGCCGCCAACAATGCCACGCGACGTGGGCGCAAGGATGCATTGGCGCGTGTGCAGGGTTACATTCGCGAACACCTGCATGAGCCGACCCTCAACCTGACCGACACGGCCGCCGCTGCGTTCCTGTCACCCAACTACCTCACCCACCTGTTGCGCAAGGAAACCGGTAAACCTTTCTCGCACCTGGTGCTCGACCGGCGCATGCAGTTGGCGCGCACGTTGTTGCTCAACAGTGCGCAACTGATTGGCCCCATCGCGCACCGTTGCGGATTTACCGATGAGGCGTATTTTTCCCGTTGTTTCCGCAAGGCCCATGGGTTGGCACCGGGGCAATTTCGTCGCCAACAGCAGGGGGATGCGGTGTAGGCCACAGGTTTACAAATCCACGACAATCGCTGTGTTTGTATTTGCATACAATTGCGACCTTCATCAGGGAGGCCAGTATGCAAACAACGATCCGGGCGGCGACACAGGACGATGTCGATACGCTGTTCACTATCCGTACTTCAGTGGTGCAAAACCACTTGAGCGTCGTGCAGATGGCCGGTTTGGGCATCACCCCGCAGGGGCTGGCCGATAGCATCCGCGCCGCGCCCTGCGCATGGATCGCTGAAGTGAATGGCCAGCCGGCCGCCTTCAGCATGGTCGACCTGGCCACGGGCGAGGTATTTGCGCTGTTCGTGTTGCCGACCCACGAGAACCTGGGCCTGGGCCGTCAACTCATGGCGGTGGCCGAAGCCGCGTTGTTTGAACACCATGCCACGCTGTTTTTGATTACCGACGGGCGCGACCACATCCGTGCCAACGGGTTTTATCGGCGCCTGGGCTGGACGGTGACGGGGCAGGTCGAAGGCGACGACGTACGTTACGAGAAGAGCAGGGCGCCGTAAGCTCATGAACGCACCCGAGCTGCCGTCCTCCCATAGCTTTCGCTACTTCGCCGTCGCGGTACTCTGCGTCGCGGTGTTGCTGGGCATCTATTTCGTCCGGCTCAACGCCGACGTGGACCGCGAACGGGAAGCCGCCAATGAGCGCCTGGCACTGTGCAGGCAGGTGGAAAGTGTGGCGCGTTCGGTGTTGTCTAATACTCTTGAAACCCGAGACACATGCGAGCAGTTGATCGGGCACACACCGATAAGTGCCACACCGCGTTAATCCAATAACCCTTTTTTATAAGTGGAAATATAGGCGCTAGTTGCACCAAAAAGTGGCACTTATATACCTGCCTACCTTAAAAAAGGTGTGGTTATTGAACGACTTACGGCGCTTTTAATCCGACGAAAGGAATAAAATAATCTTGTTACGGCTTTTTACAGTCGGTACTATAGCCGGGCGTTCACCTCCCACGGTTTATGCATTTTTAAATCCCAAGTTTCCATCAGCTACTTGGGATTTTTTTTGCCTGAAATTTGGCCTCGACGTCAAACTTCGGCGTTGCTGAACTCCGCACGCATCCGCCCGTTACGTTTGGCCTGGTACAGCAACTTGTCGACTTCTTCGACAAACACCAGCATCGGACTCTCAGGTTTTACCAGGCGAGTGCCGACGCCGAGGCTCAAGGTCAGCAGGTTCGAGACCGCCGAAAAACCATGCTCGATCTGCTGCTGGCGGATCAGATGCAGGCAGCGTTGCGCAACTTGCCTGGCCGACGCGGCATCGGTTTCCGGCAGCAGCCACACAAACTCTTCGCCACCGATACGCGCAATGAAATCCCGTGGCCGGTTGGCTGCCTTGGACAGGGTGTGTGCGACGTGACGCAAGCACTCATCGCCCTTGATGTGGCCGTAGTGGTCGTTGTACTGCTTGAAAAAATCGATATCCAGAATGATCAATGACAGGGGTAACTGGCTGCGTTGGGCGCTGGCCCATTCCCGTTCCAGCACGGTGTCGAACATGCGCCGGTTGGCGATGCCGGTCAGGCCATCCTGGTAGGAATATTCCTCGAGTTGTTTTTGCAGGCGCACCAAGTGCTCTTCGGTTTTCTTGCGCTCACTGATATCGAACATAAAACCGATCAGCGCCTCGACCTCACCGTCCTTACGCACCACATGCACCACGTCACGAATCCACACGTAGTCGCCGTTCACGGTCAGCGCCCGGTAATCCGCCTCATGGTCCACCCCGGCGCGAGATTGCGATACGCAGAAATTCACCACGTATTCGCGGTCGTCCGGGTGCATGCGCTCGACCCAATCGTCCACGCTGACCCAGCTTTGCGGGGTCCAGCCGAGTAATGTCTCGATCTGCGGGCCGATGTAGCTGAAGGTCATCGTCTGCCAATCGATGCGCCAGGGGATGGCCTTGGTCGACTCCAGCAAGGTCTTGTACACATCGCTGTCGGGCTGGCTCGGAGGGTCGATACTCATGGTGGGCTGCTCACAATGATGGCCAAAAGCCAAGAGCGTCTTTTGATCGGCGCGTGGAGTCAAGTGCTCACCGACGCAGCAGACGGGAGGTATCTTTGAACCGGTGTCCGGTCGGGTCGAGCTGCTGCTGACGGGCGTGTCCCCGGAGGGTTTGGACAGCATCCGTTCCGTCTCAAACCTGATTGGCGAGTTGCGCACCGAGATCAAGGCCGGGCGCCGTGGGTTTGCAGCGGTCAGCTAACCGTTGACGGTGTGGGACGGCGTGTCGAGCGCGCCGTAATAACGCCAGCAGCAATGGCGGTGTTCCGGCACGATCACACAGCCGCTGAGGCTGACGATCAGCAATGCGGCAACCAGCATGGAAAGTCGGCGGTACATGGTGTTTCCTCTCGGGTTGATCAGCGTTAATCCTTCAACGCTGCCAGCTGCATAAATCCGTCGCGAAGCTTTCAAACATTTCATCAAGCCCCGCCATCCCCTGGGCAATACTGCCCGTAAATAATCCGCGCATTCTGCGACGGATTATTTCGTACCCGCCGTTCAACCCATCAGCGACCTGCACTTTCGCGCGTTGCATGAAGGAGTTGCCATGAGACCCCTGGCCAAATTGCGTTTTGCCTTGCTTGCTCCGCTGGCCCTCGCCGCGTGTATCAGCACCCCGGTGTTTGCCCAGACCGAAATCATCATCCGCCAGGCGCCGCCGCCGGCACGCGTGGAAGTGATCCCCGTGGAACGTCCGGGTTACGCCTGGGACCGTGGGCACTGGCGCTGGGAAGGGCGCGGTTACGCTTGGGTGCCGGGGCACTGGCAGCCGGTCATGCGCAATGCGCGCTGGGAGCCGGGCCATTGGGAAGCGCATGGCCCCAACTGGTACTGGCGTGAAGGGCATTGGATCCGCTGAAGTCTTAGAGAACTGCCCGATTGAAAGACACTGATCCGGACGTTGAACTGCTGGCGCGTATCGGGAACAACGAACCTGCGGCCGTCAACGAAATGGTGACGCGCAAACTGCCGCGTCTGCTGGCGCTTGCCGGCCGGATCCTGGGGGATGCCGACGAAGCCAGGGACGTGGCCCAGGAAAGCTTCCTGCGCATCTGGCGGCATGCGGCCAGTTGGCGCAGTGGCGAAGCGCGCTTCGACACCTGGTTGCACCGGGTGGCGCTCAACCTGTGCCATGACCGTTTGCGTCGGCGCAAGGAGCGCCCGCTGGCCGAGGCGGACACGCTGGCGCTTGCGGACAGCGCGCCGCCGCTGGATGAACAGCTGGAAACCACTGAGCGCAACGCCCGCATGGCCGCCGCCTTGGCGGCATTGCCCGAGCGTCAGCGCGAAGCCATTGTGTTGCAGTACTACCAGGAGCTGTCGAACATCGACGCCGCGGCCCTGATGAATATCAGCGTCGAGGCACTGGAGAGCCTGCTGTCGCGGGCCCGACGCCAGTTGCGCAGTCAACTTGCCGACACACCCGGGCTTGCCCGCCCAGGAAGGGGAACATCATGACACCCGAACGATTTGCTTATCTGGCCGACGCCTATGGGGCCGACTTACGGCGTTGGCCTGCGGCCGAGCAAGGCGCGGCCCAGGCGCTGCTCGACAGCGCGAACTCCAGCGCCCGCGAAGCCCTGGAACAGGCGGGCTGGCTGGACGCCCAACTGGACAGCCATCAAGCGGTATTGGCTGACCCGGCCCTGGCCCGGCAGATCCGTCAGTCAGCGCCGCGCCGCGTGTCGTTCTGGTCGCGCTATGCCGCTTGGCTGTCACCTGCGGGCTTGGTGGGCGTGGGCATCGCCGGGGTCGTCACCGGCATGCTGGTGGCGTCCATGAGCGTGCCGCTGCCGATGCTGTCCTCCGAGGTGCTGCCCAGCGTCTTCGATCAGGGTGATGCGCAAGTCATCTTTACCGTCAACGCCGAGGAAGCCGAGCAATGACCGCCCAATCCCTGAAACCGTGGTTGCTTGTTTCGGTATTGCTCAATGTGTTTTTGATCGGTGGTGTGGGCGGTGGCCTGTACCACTGGATGGCTGGCGCCAAGCCTGCCGACATGGTGGTCAACCAGCATGGCTTGCGTCAGGCCATGATCAAGTTGCCGCCGGAGCGGCGCAGGGAGTTGCGCCAACTGTTGCGCCACAACAGCGCTGACAGCCAGCCGTTGATCATGGCCGGGCGTGCGGCGCGCCTGGGGGTGATCAAGCAACTGGAAGCGCCGACGCTGGACCGGGACGTGCTGGTCACCGAGTTGGCCAAGGCCCGCGAAGCGGATATGGCACTTCGTGCGTTGGTGGACACGACCTTGGCGCAGTTCGCCAGCACCTTGCCCCAGGATGAACGGCAGAAACTGGTGGAGGCGTTGTACTTGCGCGGGCAGGGTAAGCCTGGAGAAAAGCTCAATAAGCCGGTGTTGAGTTCGAGATGACGGGCAAAAAAAATCCCGCCTGTAAGGGCGGGATCAGGATTCAGGGTAGCCCGTGAATCAGGAAGGGAACAGCTCGCTCAGCTTCATCGCCAGCATCATGTCGCCTTCGGTGCGCAGCTTGCCGCCCATGAAGGCCTGCATGCCGTCGGTGGAGCCGTCGACGATGCCTTCCAGGGTTGCGCTGTCCATGACCAGGGTCACTTGGGCGTCCGGGTTCTCGCCTTCGTGCAGTTCACAGGTCTTGTCTTTGACGACCAGAGAAAAGTTCTTGGTGTCGTCGATACGGAAACCGAACACCAGGTCCAAGCCTTCGGCAGCGCTTGGGTTGAATTTGGCTTTCATTGCTTCTACAGCTTTGGCTACGTCAGTCATGGTTTCGATCCTTTAGGGTGGAGTCCAGTGACCTTGGGGTCACGGTTGGCCGCAGTTCATCGGAACGTGATGAGCTGCGGCGCCTTCAACAGTTGCAAGTGGGTATGACTGTTGAAGGAAGCCAGTGCCACCTCGCGACCACGGAATTTCAGCTGGTTGAGCGAGGTGTTAACAATTTGCCAGTTCAGTTCGAAGGCCTGGGCCGCGGGCATTCGGGTAATCAGGTGGAGCAGGGCGGTGATGGTGCCACCGGAGGTGAACACTGCGATCTTCTGCGAGTTGTCCGCCGCTTCCAGAATGCGTTGCAGGCCACCTTGGACGCGCTCCACAAAGCCCAACCAACTCTCCAACCCAGGTGGGTCATAGGTGCCGGCCAGCCAGCGGTCAATGATCAGGGCGAAGATGCGCTGGAATTCGCTGCGGTTCTGCGCGGCATTGCGCAGGATCTCCAGGGCCTCGGGTTCGGTACTGAGCAGGTCGGGCAGCAGGGCGCGGATGATCGCTTCTGCATCGAATTCGTTGAACGCGCTATCGGTTTCCAGGGCCGGCACCGGCAGGCCGAGGGCGTGGTACTGATCGAAGGCGGCGGTGGCGGTGTGCTGCTGGCGGCGCAGGTCGCCGGCCACGCAGCGGTCGAAGACCAGGCCCATGTCCGCCAGGTGGCGACCGAGCACTTGCGCCTGCTCCACGCCGACGGGCGACAGGACGTCGTAGTCGTCTGCACCGAAGGAGGCCTGGCCATGTCGAATCAGATAGATGCTGCCCACGTCCGTTTTCCCGGTACGTTGAAAGTCAGGCGAGGTTATGAGGATGCCTGCGAGCTGTCAATGAAAAAACATACGCTTGTTTTAAAAGCGCGTTAGAGCGCTGGGTTGCTGGCTGTTTGATCACTGGCCCGAACGCGATGCCGTCGGTATGCTGGGGCAATCCGCGCCCGGCGCACCGCACTTGTAAGGAGAACTATGGATTTTTTGGCCGAATACGCGAGCTTTCTGGCGAAGACCGTCACCCTGGTGGTCGCTATTCTGGTGGTATTGATCAGCTTTGCCGCGCTGCGCAGCAAGGGCCGTCGCAAGTCCGCCGGCCAATTGCAGGTCAGCAAACTCAATGATTTCTACAAGGGCCTGCGTGAGCGCCTGGAGTCGAGCCTGCTCGACAAGGACCAGCTCAAGGCCCTGCGCAAGTCCGAAGGCAAAGCCGAAAAGAAGAAGGGCAAGCACAAAGCCGACGCCAAGCCTCGGGTGTTTGTGCTGGATTTCGACGGCGATATCAAAGCCTCGGCCACCGAGAGCCTGCGTCATGAAATCACCGCCTTACTGAGCCTGGCCACGCCCAAGGACGAAGTGGTGCTGCGCCTGGAAAGTGGCGGCGGCATGGTTCACAGCTATGGCTTGGCCTCGTCGCAACTGGCGCGTATCCGTCAGGCCGGCGTGCCCTTGACCGTGTGCATCGACAAGGTCGCGGCCAGCGGCGGCTACATGATGGCGTGCATCGGCGAGAAGATCATCAGCGCCCCGTTTGCCATCCTCGGCTCGATTGGCGTGGTGGCGCAGTTGCCCAACGTCAACCGCCTGCTGAAGAAGCACGATATCGACTTTGAAGTCCTGACGGCCGGCGAGTACAAACGCACCCTCACGGTGTTTGGCGAAAACACCGAGAAAGGCCGCGAGAAGTTCCAGGAAGACCTGGACATCACTCACCAGCTGTTCAAGAACTTCGTCTCGCGTTACCGCCCGCAGTTGGCCATCGATGACGTAGCGACCGGGGAAGTGTGGTTGGGTGTTGCAGCCCTCGACAAGCAACTGGTCGACGAGCTGCAAACCAGCGACGAATACCTGGCCACCAAGGCCAAGACCGCCGAGGTTTTCCACCTGCACTATGCCGAGCGCAAGAGCTTGCAGGAGCGCGTAGGCCTGGCGGCCAGTGGCTCGGTAGACCGGGTATTGCTGACGTGGTGGAGCCGGCTGACCCAGCAGCGGTTCTGGTAATCCGATTGCCAGAATGCAGATGATCTCTTTCTAACGATAGCTACCACTGTAGTGAGCGGGCTTGCCCCGCGCTGGGCTGCGAAGCGGCCCCCATCCAGTCACCGCGCGCTTTCAGACAAACCGCGGTAGTAGGGTTCAGGGCCGCTTCGCAGCCCAGCGCGGGGCAAGCCCGCTCACTACAGGTTGCTCTGTACGCTCAAAAGAAGTCGGCTACGCCAACCTGGGCTGTATCGAGTCGGCCAACCGCGTCAGGATCAGGCAGCACGACACCGCCCCCGCATCCAGCACCCCCAGCGACCGCTCGCCGAGCCGACTGGCTCGACCAATCTTCGCCACCAGATCTTTCGTTGAATCTCGTCCCTGGGACGCAGCGCGTTTCATCGATTCCAGAGCATCACTGAAGGAGGCGCCGGATGCCCGTGCCTGCTCAAACGCCTCCACCGCCGGGATCAGGGTGTCCATCAGACACTTGTCGCCGACGCCCGCTTCGGTAATGTCCTGCAGCGAGGTCAAGCCCCCGCGCAGCAAGTGCGCAAACGTCGCGGCGTCGATGTTGTCGCTGCCGCGCACTTCATCGGCCATGCCGATAAACAGGCTGCCATAGAGCGGGCCCATGGAGCCGCCGATACCTTCCATCAAGCTGAGGGTCAACTCATCCAGTGCTTCGGCCAAGGTCAGCTGACGGCCTTCGATCGTGCGCCCGCAATGGGCGAAACCCTTGGCCATGTTGATGCCGTGGTCGCCATCGCCAATGGCGCCGTCGACCTCGCTGAGGTACTCACGGTTGGCCACGATCACGCTGACCAGGTCGGCGACGATGGCGCTGCCGTCACGGGTGGAAAAATGCTGGCTCATGGTTCACTCCGCCTGGGTCATGCCGATGGAGCGGCAGGGTTGGTCGATCAGGGTTGTAAGCTCCGCGTCGAGGCCGAGCAGGGTCAGGGTCACGCCCATCATTTCCAGGGACGTAAAGTAGTTGCCGACATAGCAGCGGTGAATCTTCAAGCCTTTGGCCTTGAGCTGTGTTTCGACCTCGGCATAGAAGATATACAGCTCCATGATCGGCGTGGCACCGAGGCCCGAGACCAGCACCACCACGCTGTCGTCCTGGCTGAAGTCGCGGTCGGCCAGGATCGGCGCCAGCATGCGTTCGGCCATGGCGGCGGCGGGCTCAATCGGGATCACCTCAATGCCCGGTTCGCCATGATGGCCGATGCCAAGCTCCATCTGGCCATCGGGGATCTGGAAGTTCGGCTTGCCCACCGCCGCGATGGTGCAGGGCGTCAGGCCGATACCAATCGAGCGGCAGTGGTCGACGGTCTTTTGCGCGACCCGAATCACGTCGTCGAGGTTGTAGTGCTGGGCGGCCGCGGCACCGCCGAGCTTCCACATGAAGATTTCCCCGGCCACGCCACGACGCTTGGCACTCTCGGCCTTGGGCGCGGACGCGACGTCATCGTTGGCGACCACCGTGCGGATGCGCATGTCTTTGCTGGCGGCCATTTTCACCGCCAGTTTCACGTTCATATTGTCGCCGGCGTAGTTGCCGTAGAGGCAGGCCACGCCTGCGCCCTGGTCGGCGGCGCGGAAGGCATCGAAGAAGCTCTTGGCGGTGGGGGAGGAAAAAACCTCGCCGACGGCCACGGCATCCACCAGGCCCGGGCCGACGTAGCCGAGGAAGGCCGGTTCATGGCCCGAACCACCGCCGGTCACAATGCCGACGCGGCCGGGCGCAGGTGGCGTGGCTTGGGTGATGACCCGTGGGTTGGTCTCGTATTGGCGCAACTCGGGGTGCGCGACCAGAATACCGCGCAGCATGTCCTCGACCACGTGGTCCGGATCGTTGATGACTCGATTCATAACGCGGGTTCCTGTTCTTGTTCTAAAGGGCAACAATGGTCAGCTGCGTGTGTTCTTAAGGTTCGAGGACTACCTTCAGCGACTTGTCGCCGCGCTCCATCACCGCAAAGGCTTCCTTGAAGTCCGCCAAGGCGAATTTATGGGTCACCACGTCGCGCATGTCGATCTTGCGGTTGCCGATGAAGTCGATGGCACGTGGGTACATGTACGGCCCCAGGTGTGAGCCCAGCACGTCCAGTTCCTTGCGGTCGCCAATGATCGACCAGTCCACCGTCGCCTCGTCATTGAACACGCTGAACTCGACGAAACGCCCCAGCTTGCGCAGCATCGCCAGGCCCTGGTTCACCGCCTTGTGGTGACCGGTGGCCTCAATGTAAATGTCGCAACCGTAGCCCTCGGTGATCTCGCGGATTTTCGCCAGCACATCCACCTCGGCCGGGTTCCAAACTTCGTCGGCGCCCATGCGCAGGGCGAGGGCGGCGCGTTCGGGCTTCATGTCCAGCACGATGAGTTTTTTCGGGTTGCGCATGCGCACCGCGCCGATGATCCCGAGGCCCAGCGTGCCGGCGCCGGCGACCACCACCACATCATCAAAATCCACGTTGGCGCGTTCCGCGGCGTGCAGGGAGCACGCCAGCGGCTCGATCAGGATCGCTTCCTCCGGGGCGATCGAGTCCGGCACGGGGTGGATGATGCCTTCCTTGGTGAAGATCATGTACTGGGCCATGGCGCCCTGCACATTGTTCTGGAAGCCATACAGGTCATGCTTCTGGCACATCCAGTATTGGCCGTGGTTGCAGAAGCGACAGCCCCAGCACGGCACGATCTGCTCGGAGATCACCCGGTCACCGACGTTCACGCCGCGTTTTTCCGCGCCTGGGCCCAGGGCAACCACGCGGCAGACGAATTCATGGCCGGGAATCATCGGCGGTTTCACATAGCGCGGCTGCTCGGCGTCGCCCCAGAACGAAGGGGCGCCGCGATAGGTCTTGATATCGCCCATGCAGATGCCGCACAACTCGACTTTGGTGAGGATTTCATCGGGGCCGGGTGTGGGTACGTCGACGGTTTCCAGGCGGTAATCTTCAGGGCCATGGCAGACCACGGCCTGCATGGTTTTCGGGATGACCGGGGACAGTTGTTCAGGTGTGCGTTCGGTGACGGTGGACATGACAAAACCTCACGACAAAAAAATGAATTACTGAATGCTGTAGCCGCCGTCGATCACCATGTTGGCGCCTGTGATCATCTGCGCCGCATCGCTGAGCAGGTACAGCGCCAGCCCGGCGATTTCTTCCGGTTGCGCGAAGCGGCCCGCCGGGATCTGCAATTTGGCCTTTTCACCCACTTCACCGGCCCAGGCCTTTTTGCCCAGGGCCGTCTCGACGATGGTCGGGGAGATGGCGTTGACGTTGATCTGCGGCGCCCATTCCATGGCCAGTACCTTGGTCATGCCGACGATCGCCGCCTTGCTCGCGCAGTAGGCGACGTGCCGGTCCAGGCCGATCACGGCGGCCTGGGACGCCAGATTGACGATCCGCCCGCTGCTGCCGGCGAGCATGTGCCGGGCGCAGGCCTGGGCCACGAAAAAACTGGCCTTGAGATTGATGTCCAGGGTGGTATCCCAGGCGTTTTCTTCGACGTCGAGGGCCTTGTCCAGCAGCGCCACGCCAGCGCTGTTGATCAGGTAGTCCAGGCGCTGGAAGTGTTCGAACACGGTGTCGATGGTGTGTTGTATCTGGGCGATCTGACAGAGGTCGACGGCGATTCCCAGGTTCCCGGGGCCGAGGCTGGCGGCGACTTCGACGACTGCTGGGTCGCGGTCCAGCAAAGCCACGCGGGCGCCGCGTTCCACCAGCAGGGTGGCGCACGCCAGGCCGATCCCGGCGGCGCCACCGGTGATCACCGCACAACGGCCGCTGAGGTCGAAGGCTTGGTTCCAGAATCCAGACATGAATGACTCCATTTTTGAAAACGGTGAAGATCCAATGTGGCAGTTGGCTTGCCTGGGATGCGGGCACCTCGGTGTGTCAGTCACACCTGATGGATGCCATCGCAGGCAAGCCAGCTCTCACACTTGACCGTATTTCAAGTCAATATCTATTTACCGCCGCTGACTTGTTTGTAGAGGGCGTCGGCGTTGGCGTTAGTGATCGGCACCCACGGCAGGATGTAGGTCTTGGCGGTGCCATCGCCCCATTTCACGTCCTTGGCATAGCGCTCCCAGATCACCGACTTCGGCGTGTAGTCCTTGCCGGCCAGCGCCCGCAGCGCCACGTCCAGCGCGCCCTGGGATTGGGCCTGGGCGTCCTGGAGGAAGGTGGTGACTTCGTCTTTCTTCGCCGCCTGGATTGCATCCGGCATGCCATCGATCGAGGTGACGGGCACGTCCTTGGAGGTCAGCCCGTGAGACTTCAAGGCCTGCACGGCGCCCAGGGCCATGTCATCGTTCTGCGCAATCACGCCGTTGATACCTTTTGGGTGAGCGTTCAGCCAGTCTTCGGTCAGCGCCAGGGCCTGCGCGCGGTCCCAGTTCGCGGTCTTTTTCTCGATGATCTTGATGCCTGGGTGTTTGCCCAGCACTTCCAGTTCGCCTTTTTCCCGGTCGATCTGCGCCGACTGGCCGATCGGCCCCTGAATGATCACCACGTTGCCCTTGCCGTTGAGCTTGTCGACCATGGCCTGGGCCTGGAGGCGGCCGCCTTCCACGTCGTCATTGCCCACATAAGGCACGGCGGCATCGGCGACTTTGGTATTGGAGGCAATGACCACCACGTCGTTGCTCATGGCCGCCTTGACCGTGCCGACACCGGCCTTGGTGTCGATGGGCACGAACAGGATCGCGTCGTAGTGCTGGGTCACCATGTTTTCGATCTGGTTATTCTGGGTCAGGGCGTCGTAGTTGCCGTCGAACACGGTCAGCTGCACGGTGCCGTCCTTGACCGCCGGGTGTTCCTTGAGCTCGCGGACCCAGTTCTGCATGAACTGGCCCTTGAGGCCGTAGACGGCTGCGCCGATTTTGTAGGTCTTGCCATCGGCGGCCATTGCGATACTGCTGGCGAGCAGGGAGAGGGCCGCCGCGGCGGCCAAGGTGGTACCAAGTTTCATAAATAGAACTCCAGTTATTGTTATCGGTCGTTCTCTAGCGTTTTTTCTTGCGCCACACGTCGATCAGTACTGCGAATACGATGATCAGGCCCTTGGCGACCTGCTGGTAATAAGAGGACACGCCGAGCAGGTTCAGCCCGTTGTTGATCACGCCGATCAACAGTGCGCCAAACAGCGTGCCGACAATGCTGCCGGTACCGCCCGACAGGCTGGTGCCGCCGATCACCACGGCGGCAATCGCGTCCAGTTCGTAGGAAACCCCGGCCTGGGGCAGGGCGGAGGTAGTGCGTGCCGACAGCACCACGCCGGCCAGTCCGGCGAGCAGGCCCGAGACCACGTACACCGAAAACATCACCTTGCGCACGCCGATGCCTGAGGTGCGTGCGCTCTTTTCATTGCCGCCCACCGCGTACACATAGCGGCCGTAGGTGGTGTAGCGCAGCACCATCCAGAAGATCAGCGCGACCACGGCGAAGATGATGATCGGCACACCGATCGGGCCGATCTTGCCGATGCCCAGCGCCAGGTACGCGTCGGGCAGGTCGGTGATCGGGCTGCCGTCGTTGAGGATGAAGGTCATGCCCCGCGCAATGCTGAGCATGCCCAGGGTCGCCACGAACGGCGGGATCGACAGGTTGGCGACCATGAAGCCATTGACCACGCCGAGCATCGCGCCGGCAAACATCCCCGCGCTGACCGCCGCCAGCAGGCCGTAACCCTGGGTCGCGACCATGGCGCTGCACAACCCGGCAAAGGCCAGGATCGAACCCACCGACAAGTCGATGCCCTTGGTGAGGATCACGTAGGTCATGCCCACCGCGAGGATGCCGTTGATGGAGGTCTGGCGCAGGATGTCCATCCAGTTGCGCCAGGTCATGAAGTATTCGCTGGAGAACGCCATCACCACGCACAGCAGGATAAACACCAGCGGCAGGCCGAAACGGTCGAGAGACAGGCGCAGGCGATTGCGTGGCGCGGCAGCAATGGGGGCAGCGGCAGGTGTAGACAGTGTTTTGGCATTCATGAGGCAAGACTCAACAAGGCTTCCTGGGAAAGGGCGGTGTCGGTGCTGATGGTCACCAGCCGGCCGCCTTTGAATACGGCGATGCGATCGCTCAGGTGCAGCAACTCCGGAGCTTCCGACGACACCACGATGGCGGCGCCACCGGCACGCACGAACTGGTCGAGCAGGTGGTAGATCTCCTGCTTGGCGCCTTCATCGATACCGCGGGTGGGTTCGTCACACAGCAGGCACACCGGCTCGGTGGACAGGCACTTGGCGAGCACCACTTTCTGCTGGTTGCCGCCGCTCATGGAGGCCACCGGCAACGCCAGGGAAGTGGTCTTGATCTGCAGGCGCTTGACCATGTCCTGGGCCAGTTGGGTTTCCTTGCGCGCATTGATCAGCGACCAACTCGACAGACGCTTGTAGGCTGACAATGCAATGTTGGAAAGAATGCTGCCGGTCAGCACCAGGCCGCTGTCCTTGCGGTCTTCGGTGACCAGCGACATACCGGCATTGATGGTCGCCTTGGGCAGCCCGATCGGCAGGGGTTTGCCCTGCAGCGTGACGCTGCCGGAGTCAGCCACCGTGAGGCCATAGATGCAGTTGAGGAATTCGCTGCGCCCTGAGCCCATCAAGCCATAGATGCCGAGGATTTCACCCTGGCGCAGTTGCAGGCTGATGTCGTGGAACTCGCCGGCGCGGCTCAGGTTGTCGACCTGCAGGCAGGTGTCGGCGGCACATTCGCGGCCGACCTTGTGGTCGATGCGGGTCAGTTCTTGGCCGACGATGCCGCGCACCAGATGGTTGCGGTCGATATCGGCCATGCGCCCGCTTTCGACAAAGGCGCCGTCGCGAAAGATGCTGTAGTCATCGGCGATCTGCGCCAGTTCGCTGAGGCGGTGCGACACATACACGATACCGGCGCCCCGGGCGGTGAGGCGGCGGATGGCCTTGAACAGGGTTTCCGCTTCGCGCTCGCCGATGGCTGAAGTGGGCTCGTCCATGATCATCACCTGGCAGTCATGGCTGAAGGCCTTGGCGATTTCCACCAGTTGGATCTGCGCCACGCTCAGGCGGTGCATGGGGCGGGTGGCGTCGACCTCGAACTCCAGGCTTTCGAGCAACTCGCGGGTGCGGCGGTTCAGGGTCTTGGTGTCGACAATGCAGCCGGCGCGACGTGGTTCGCGTCCCAGCCAGATATTTTCGGCGACGGTCATGTAGGGGATGGATTCCAGCTCTTGGGTGATCATCGCGATCCCCGCCGCCAAGGCTTCACTCGGGCGGTTGAACTGCACCGCTGTGCCGTTGAGCAGGATGCTCCCGGCATCACGCGGGGTGATGCCCATCAGGATACTCAGGAATGTCGATTTGCCTGCGCCGTTGCCGCCGCACAGGGCGTGGACGCTACCGGCCCGCAACGAGAGGCGGCCGTCACGCAGGGCAGGAACCCCGGCGTAAGCCTTGGCGACGTGTTCAGCCTGGAGCAGTAATGGCGTGGCCATCGGCGTGTCCTCGTGCTGTGAATTCTTATTAGGTCGCAGAGTCATGTTTCGCTGTGCACATATGTGTATCAAATGAAATTCTGATCAGTCAATCTCTTTAATGTAAAAGCGCCGATTCTCATCTTTATCGGCAATAACGCCTTTACAGAGGCGTTTGACTGACGAGTCAGTTAAATCAAGCTTGACAGAGAGGGGCGTATGACCGAGAAATGTCTGAGCGGAATTTCACTGAATGATCATTTGATCAGTCGTAAGTACGATCACGGCAGCGGAGCCAGACGCCATGAACACACCTTTCCCGGTGGCTATCGGATGCGATGAAGCGGGTTTTGAGCTCAAAGAGCTGTTGAAGCGTCATATCGAGGCGTTGGGCTACCCAGTGACCGACTTCGGCACCCATTCCACCGCGCCCGTGCTTTACCCGGACATCGCCCTGGCCGTGGCCACGGCGATCAATGCCGGGCAGCAGCGACTGGGCGTGCTGGTGTGCGGCACCGGGATCGGCATGGCCATTTCCGCTAACAAGGTGCTGGGCATCCGGGCGGCCCAGGCCCATGACACGTACTCGGCGGAGCGCGCACGCAAGAGCAACGATGCGCAGATCCTGTCCATCGGTGCGCGGGTGATCGGCGCCGAGCTGGCCAAGAGCATCGTCAAGTCGTTCCTGGAGTCGGAGTTCGAAGCCGCGCGTTCCGGGGCCAAGGTGGACCGGATCAATGCGATCGAGCGCGATGGGCATCAGTAGTGGACTAAACGGGGCCAGAGTCGGGAGAATGCGCCTTTGACGCCGAAACGGAAGCCCGTCCCCATGAGTGACAGTACCCAGCGCATTGCCAGCGATATCGATCAGATGACCGAAGTGGCGATGCTCTATTACCTCGAGAACGTCACTCAGGAAGCCATTGCCAAGCGCTTCGACCTGTCGCGGGCAAAGGTCAGTCGCCTGCTCAAACGTGCGCGCGATGAGGGTATTGTCGAGGTGCGCGTGCTGCAGCATCCGGCCATGAACAACGAGCTGGAGCAGGCGTTGGTCACGCGCTTCAAGCTGGATCGCGCGTTGATCGCGGTCGATCATAGCGACCCCGATACCCAGCGTTCGGCCGTCGCCAGCCTGGTGGCCAACTACCTGAACAAAACATTGAGCGATGGCATGATCGTCGCCGTCGGCATGGGGCGCAACGTGGGTGCGGTGGCCGATAACGTGTTCCTGCCGGTGACGCGCAACTGCACGTTTGTTTGCGCGATCGGCGGTTCGCTCAAGGCTGGCGAATACATGAACCCCGACCATATCTGTCGGCGCCTGGCCCTGCGGTTTGGCGGTGAAAGTGAAAGCCTGTACGCCCCGGCCCTGGTGGCCAACCCGGAACTGCGTGGCGTGTTGATCAATAACGATACGGTGCGTTCGACTCTCGACCGGGCGCGGCGGGCGGATATCGCGTTGATTGGCATTGGTGACATGAGCGAAAACAGCAACATGGTGCGCATGGGCTGGTTCTCGCCCCAGGAAATCGCCCAGGCGCGGTTGTCCGGCACCGTGGGTGACATGATGGGGTACGACTTTATCGACATCCACGGGCAGCCCGCGGTCAACGCCATTCAGGGGCGGGTGATCGGCCTGACGGTACAGGAGTTGTTTCGGATCCCGGATGTGGTGGCGATTGCCAGCGAGAACACCAAGGCGGCGGCGACGCTGGGGGCGTTGCGGTCGGGGGTGATCAACACGCTCGCCACGACGGTGACGAATGCCCATACGATTTTGGCGCTTGACGACGCGACGCGCAAAACCTGACAGGGCGCAGATTAAAATGTGGGAGCCGGCTTGCTCGCGAATGCGGTGTATCAGCCAGCCTAGGTGTAACTGAAATACCGCTATCGGGGGCAAGCCCCCTCCCACGTGGGCTTTGGGTGTGCTTGAAGTACAGGTTTTGTAATAGTTTTGCGTTGTAGGAAATTTGTGTTTCGAATGTAGGATTCAAGTCCTTTTGTTATTTCAGGACTTGCATGAACACCCTCTCGGAGCCTCCCAGTCGTCTTTCCTCAAGACATCCGCTGCCGCTGTTGCCTTTCGAACACCCCGTATTCCGACTGCTAGCCTTGTACCGGTCCACTGACCGCACTTTGCCGTGCCCGGCATTCTGAACATTGACTGAAGAGACTCTATAAATGGAATGGTTAGCGGATCCAACGGCCTGGCTCGGCCTGTTGACCTTGATTGTGCTGGAACTGGTGCTCGGCATCGACAACCTAGTGTTTATCGCGATCCTGGCGGACAAATTGCCACCGGAGCAGCGCGACCGTGCGCGTCTGATCGGTTTGTCCCTGGCATTGCTGATGCGTTTGGGCCTGCTGGCGAGTATTTCCTGGTTGGTGACCCTGACCCAGCCGCTGTTTGAGGTGTTCGACAAGAGCTTCTCCGGGCGTGACCTGATCATGCTGTTTGGTGGTGTGTTCCTGCTGTTCAAGGCCACCATGGAATTGCATGAGCGCCTCGAAGGCCATGTGGCCCAGCGCACGGGCAATGTGGCCTACGCGATGTTTTGGCCGATCGTGGCGCAGATCGTGGTGCTCGACGCGGTGTTCTCCCTCGACGCGGTGATCACCGCCGTGGGCATGGTGGACGAGCTGGCGGTGATGATGATCGCAGTGATCGTGTCCATCGGCCTGATGATCGTGGCGAGCAAGCCGTTGACCCGCTTCGTCAACGCACACCCCACCGTGATCATGCTGTGCCTGGGCTTCTTGATGATGATCGGTTTCGCCCTGACCGCCGAAGGCCTGGGCTTCCATATTCCGAAAGGCTACCTGTACGCGGCCATTGGTTTCTCGATCCTGATCGAAGTGTTCAACCAGATCGCCCGTTCACGCCGCAAGAAGTCCGCGCAAGGTGTGTTGCCGGTGCGTGAGCGCACCGCCCACGCGGTGATGCGTTTGCTCGGCGGCCGCAGCCTGGCGGTGGAGGAGGTGGATGAAGAGGTTGCCGATCTGCTGGGCGAGTCGGACGCGAGCCAAGGCCCGCTGTTTGATCGACGCGAGCGTGTGATGATCAGCGGCGTGCTGCAACTGGCCGAACGGCCGATTCGCACCTTGATGACGCCGCGGGCCAAGGTTGACTGCATCGATCTGGCGGACGATCCCGACAGTATTCGCCTGAAACTGATGCATTCGTCCTACTCGCGGCTGCCGTTGATTCGCAACGGGGCTGTCGATGAGCCACTTGGCTTTGTGCACAAGAAGGAACTGCTCAAGGAATACCTGTCCGGCAACGAGCCTAACCTGGAGTACCTGGCGCGCCGCGCGATCAACCTGCTTGAGAGCTTTTCGATCCTCAACGCGTTGGAGCAGATGCGCCAGGAGTCGACCCATATTGCGTTCGTGATCAACGAATTCGGTGACTTCATGGGCGTGCTGAGCATGACCGACATTCTCGAGTCCATCGCCGGTGAGTTGCCGGACGCCAGTGAGATCGAGGGGCCGGATATCGTTGAGGAAGGCGATGGCTTCCTTGCCAATGGTGCCTTGAACCTTAATCTGGTGCGTCAGCGCACCGGCTTCAAGGCTGTTGCGACCGAGGATTACCAGACGCTGGCTGGCCTGGTCATGAGCCTGTTGGATCGCCTGCCAGTGGTGGGCGATAGCCTGGAGCACGAGGGCTGGCGCCTGACGGTCGCGGCCGTTGAGGAGCGCCGGGTGACGCAGGTGCGTCTGGTGCCTGCTGCTGCGCATAGCGGCTGAATAGCTCGTTGAGTGTTTGCTCCTGGGTTTCCCTGGGGCCAAACCCGTTGAGTGTTTCCTTGATTTTGCCATTGGCGTGCACCACCAGTGTGGGCGTGCTAATGACCTGTTCGAGCCTGGGGGTTTTGGCGGTATCAAGCACCAGGCTTTTCACTGCCGGGTTGTATTTTTTGGCGATGGGTTCGAAAAGCTCCGCAGCGATTGTGCAGCCCGGACACGTCTGCGAAACAAACAACATGAAAACGGTCGGGTGCGCAGCCAGCACTGACTGATATTCCTCGTTGCTGGCAATGACGTCTGTGGCAATTCCCATGGTGATCTCCCTGTCGGCTGCGGTATTTGGGCCAACGCTAAGCTGGGATATCACCCCCGTCTACTGTCAACCTTCACAGGTCGCCGTTACGCTCCACGCGTTCGCGCGCCTTGCGTGCCTGGCTTGCGCATTTCTTGTATTCCAGATTGTCCCGTGAGGCCTTTGCCTGGCGGTAGCCATGGTGGTTCTGACTGGTGTAGTTGGTGCTCAAGGCGTCATTGAGCTTGCGCAGTTCTTCTTTGCATTCGCGACGGTCGTTGCTGGCCGAGGCGCTGCCGGCCGTCAGGAAAGCGAGCAAAACCAGGGTGAGACGGAGCTTCATCAGGGCGGGGTCCTTGTCGGCAGAGATGTGCCAAGGCTAGTCCAGTGTGGGGATTTTTCCAGGCTGCCTGCGCACTGCAACGGTGCGCGGCAAGGTGGTTGTGGCGCACTCGATTGAGGCCTGTCACCGGCATGTGGGGCCTTGGGTAGCAATGTGATTCCAGATGCTGGCGTAACGCCTTGCCGCTTATGAATAGTCATCTGACTGATTTATAACGAATTTAAAGACGTCATATTTTTCTGTTACCGCGTGTGGCACACTTTCTGCTGTCTATTCCGTTGTTACATACTAAGTTCCGGTATAGCGGAATACACAACTCCTGGAGTGCTTGTCATGCATCACCGACCTTCCGTGTTTAAAGCGTGTGTTTTTCTCTTCGCCGCATCGGCTTCCCTCGCCAGCGTAGTGCAGGCGGCAGACAGCAAGCTCGATGATGTGCTCAAGCGTGGGCACCTGATCGTGGGTACAGGCAGTACCAATGCGCCGTGGCACTTCCAGGGAGCGGATGGCAAGTTGCAGGGGTTTGATATCGACATCGGCCGCATTGTGGCCAAGGGCTTGTTCAACGACCCGAGCAAGGTCGAGTTCGTGGTGCAGTCCTCCGACGCGCGGATTCCCAACTTGCTGACCGACAAGGTCGACATGAGTTGTCAGTTCATCACCGTCACCGCCAGCCGTGCGCAGCAGGTGGCCTTCACCCTGCCGTACTACCGCGAAGGCGTGGGCCTGCTGCTGCCGAACAACAGCAAGTACAAAGAGATCGAAGACTTGCAGGCCGCCGGCGACGGCGTCACCGTGGCCGTGCTGCAAAACGTCTACGCCGAAGAGCTGGTGCACCAGGCGCTGCCCAAGGCCAAGGTCGACCAGTACGACAGCGTCGACCTGATGTACCAGGCCGTGAACTCCGGTCGCGCCGATGCCGCCGCCACCGACCAGTCCTCGGTCAAGTACCTGATGGTGCAGAACCCAGGCCGCTACCGCAGCCCGGCCTACGCCTGGAGCCCACAGACCTACGCGTGCGCCGTCAAGCGTGGCGACCAGGACTGGCTGAACTTCGTCAACACCGCGCTGCATGAAGCCATGACCGGCGTGGAGTTCCCGACCTACAAGGCCTCGTTCAAGCAATGGTTCGGTGTGGACCTGCCGGAGCCGGCGATCGGCTTCCCGGTTGAGTTCAAGTAAATCGAAAACCTGGGGCGTCGCTGAAGGCGCCCCAATCAGGTACTGCCGACCATGAACTATCAGTTGAACTTTGCCGCCGTGTGGCGCGACTTCCCCAGCTTGCTGGCGGGGCTCGGCCTGGGCCTTGAGCTGGCGCTGCTGTCGATTGCGATGGGCTGCGTGATCGGCCTGATGATGGCGTTTGCCATGCTGTCCAGGCACAAGGCGCTGCGCGTGCTCGCCTCGGTGTACGTGACGGTGATCCGCAATACGCCGATCCTCGTGCTGATCCTGTTGATCTACTTCGCCTTGCCCAGCCTGGGCATCCGCCTGGACAAGATCCCGTCGTTCATCATCACCTTGTCGCTGTACGCCGGTGCCTACCTGACCGAAGTATTCCGCGCCGGGCTGTTGAACATTCCCAAGGGCTTGCGTGAAGCCGGGCTGGCCATCGGTTTGGGTGAGTGGCGTATCCGTGCCTACATCACCGTGCCGGTGATGTTGCGCAACGTGCTGCCCGCGCTGTCGAACAACTTCATTTCGCTGTTCAAGGACACCTCGCTCGCCGCCGCCATCGCAGTGCCCGAGCTGACCTATTACGCCCGCAAGATCAACGTCGAAAGCTACCGGGTGATTGAAACCTGGCTGGTCACGACCGCGCTCTACGTGGCCGCCTGTTACCTCATTGCCATGCTGCTCCGTTACCTGGAACAGCGTCTGGCGATCCGTCGTTAAGGAAGGTTTCCATGTACGAATCCCCCAGCTGGTTGCATGAGTTGTGGATCGCCCGGGATACCCTCTGGGCGGGCTTCCAAGCCAGCGTTTATGTGTCAGCGTTGGCCATTATCTTTGGCACCCTGATCGGCATCGTCGCCGGATTGGTCCTCACCTACGGCAAATTCTGGATGCGTGCGCCGTTCCGCCTGTACGTCGACCTGATCCGTGGCACGCCGGTGTTTGTGCTGGTATTGGCGTGTTTCTACATGCTGCCGGCGCTCGGTTGGCAGATCAGCGCGTTCCAGGCTGGTGCGGTCGGGCTGACGCTGTTCTGCGGCTCCCACGTGTCGGAAATCGTGCGCGGTGCGCTGCAAGCCATTCCCCGTGGGCAACTGGAAGCGGGCAAGGCGATCGGCCTGACGTTCTACCAGTCCCTGGGTTACGTGCTGTTGCCCCAGGCGCTGCGCCAGATCCTGCCGACCTGGGTCAATTCCTCCACGGAAATCGTCAAGGCCTCGACCTTGCTCTCGGTGATCGGCGTGGCCGAGTTGCTGCTGAGCACCCAGCAAGTGATTGCGCGCACTTTCATGACCCTGGAGTTCTACCTGTTCGCCGGGTTTCTGTTCTTTGTCATCAACTACGCCATCGAGTTATTCGGGCGCTACATTGAAAAGCGGGTGGCCTTGCCATGAACCAACCTCACACCAACCCACCGCTGCTGAACATCCGCGGCCTGCGTAAACAATACGGTGAGGTCGAAGTGCTCAAGGGCGTCGACCTGTCCATGCAGCGCGGCAATGTGGTGACCTTGATCGGGTCCAGCGGCTCGGGCAAGACCACGCTGTTGCGCTGCGTCAACCTGCTGGAAGAATTCCAGGGCGGGCAGATCACCCTGGATGGGGAGTCCATCGGCTACAGCGAAATCGCCGGCAAGCGCGTGCGTCACCCCGAGCGCGTGATTGCCCAGCACCGGGCGATGACCGGCATGGCGTTCCAGCAGTTCAACCTGTTCCCGCACTTGACCGCGTTACAGAACGTCACCTTGGGCTTATTGAAAGTTAAGAAAATGCCTAAGGACGAGGCAGTGGTATTGGCAGAAAAATGGCTGGACCGTGTAGGACTTTTGGAGCGCCGCAACCACTTTCCCGGCCAGATGTCCGGCGGCCAGCAACAGCGCGTGGCGATTGCCCGCGCGATTGCCATGAACCCCAGCCTGATGCTGTTTGACGAAGTCACCTCGGCCCTCGACCCGGAATTGGTGGGCGAAGTGCTCAGCGTGATCAAGGGCCTGGCGGAGGAGGGCATGACCATGTTGCTGGTCACCCACGAGATGCGCTTTGCCTATGAAGTCTCGGACAAAATCGTTTTCATGAACCAGGGCCGCATTGAAGAGCAGGGCACCTCGAAGGATATTTTTGAACGCCCGCAATCGCCGCGCCTGGCGGAATTTCTCAAGAACATTCGTTTTTAATCAGGAGCATAGTTTTATGAGCATCACTCGTTACGGTGCCGGCAGTACTGCCGGCGGCGGCCAGCCCCGTCCCTTCGCCCGCGCCGTGGAAGCGGACGGTTGGTTGTACGTCTCGGGCCAAGTGCCTGCGGTGGACGGCGAAATCATCACCGGCGGGATCATCGAGCAAACCCGCCAGACCCTGCGCAACGTGGTGGCGATCCTTGAAGAAGCCGGCTACGAGCTCAAAGACGTGGTGCGCGTTGGTGTGTGGCTGGAAGACCCACGGGACTTCTGGAGTTTCAACAAGGTGTTCGGCGAATACTTCACCCCGGAACACGCCCCGGCGCGCGCCTGTGTGCAGGCCAACATGATGGTTGATTGCAAAGTGGAGATCGATTGCGTGGCCTACAAGAAAAAAGGCTAAATGCCCCCACTCTCAAGCCCACCGCAAATCCAATGTGGGAGGGGGCTTGCCCCCGATGGCGGTGAGTCAGTCACACATGCATGTGCTGACACTCCCTCATCGGGGGCAAGCCCCCTCCCACAGTAGAATTGTGTCGTACCCAACAACTTCGACCGGACCGAAATTGCCATGACCGAAGACACCATCAAACGCCGCGCCAAAGGCCTGGACCGTGCATTCGATATCCTCGATTTCCTCAAGGAAATCGGCCAGCCCCTGCGCCCGAATGATATTGCCAGCGGCATCGGCAGCCCCAAGTCCACCGTCTACGAATTGGTCGCGTCCCTGCTGGAGCGACGCATCCTGGAAACGGTGGGCAAGGACGGCCACGTCTACCTCGGCCGCCAGTTGTACTTTCTCGGCCAGGCGCACTTGCGTCATTTCGACCTGACCCGCGAGGCCGACCATGCCTTGCAGGAGATCGTCAGCCAGACCCACGAAACCGCGCAGATGTGCCTGCTCAACGGGCGCAAATACACAGTGGCGCTGATGCGCGAGGGCGAGCGGCATTTTCGCATTTCCTCGGACATCGGTGAAAACGCACCGATCCCGTGGACGGCGTCCGGGCGCCTGTTGCTGGGGCACTTGAGTGACCAGCAGATCGTCGACCTGATCGACCACGATGACTTCATCCTGCCGGACGGCCAGCGCCTGCCGCTGGAGACGTTCCTGGCACAAATCCGCCAGGCCACCCTCGATGGGTTCTTTTCCTTCGACAGCGTGGCCGACACCTTTACCCATTGCTTTGCCGCCCCGGTGCGGGACGCGCAAGGCATCAGCATTGCGACCCTGTGCATCGTCGCCCCACGCGCCGATGCCAGCAAAAACTACAACGACTATCGCCGGGTGTTGATCGAAAGCGCCAACAACCTGGCCCGGCGCATCAACGAATAGGAGTTTCCATGTCTGCCCTCAACGCTGTTGAAAAAGGCGCCGCCGCCGTCGGTGCCCACCTGGTCCGCGATGTCAGCCTGCCGGCCCTGGTGCTGCACCGCGACGCCCTGGAACACAACATCCGCTGGATGCAGGACTTTGTCAGCAAGAGCGGCGCGGAACTCGCGCCCCACGGCAAGACCAGCATGATGCCGGCGCTGTTCCAGCGCCAGCTCGCCCAAGGCGCCTGGGGCATCACCCTGGCCAACGCGGTGCAGACCCGCGCGGCCTACGCCGGCGGTGTACGCCGTGTGCTGATGGCCAACCAACTGGTGGGCGCGCCGAACATGGCGCTGATCGCCGACCTGCTGGCCGACCCGGATTTCGACTTCCACTGCATGGTCGATCACCCCGATAACGTTGCCGACCTGGGCCTGTTCTTCGCCGCCCGTGGCTTGCGCCTGAACGTGATGATCGAATACGGCGTGGTCGGCGGCCGTTGCGGGTGCCGCAGCGAGCAGGAGGTGCGCGACTTGGCCAAGGCGATCAAGGCCCAGCCGTCCCTGGCCCTCACCGGTATCGAAGGCTATGAAGGTGTGATCCACGGCGAGCACGCCATCAGCGGCATCCGCGACTTCGCGGCCAGCTTGGTGCGCCTGGCGGTGGACCTGCAGAACAATGGCGCTTTCGACTTGCCCAAGCCGATCATCACGGCCTCGGGTTCGGCCTGGTATGACCTGATCGCCGAGTCGTTCGAAGAGCAAAACGCTGCGGGTCGCTTCCTCAGCGTGCTGCGCCCCGGCAGCTACGTGGCCCATGACCACGGCATCTACAAAGACGCGCAATGCTGCGTGCTCGACCGCCGCAGCGACCTCAGCGAAGGCTTGCGCCCGGCCCTGGAGGTCTGGGCCCACGTGCAATCGATGCCCGAGCCGGGCTTTGCGGTGATCGCCCTGGGCAAGCGCGACGTTGCCTACGATGCCGGCCTGCCGGTGCCGCTCAAGCGCTACAAGGCCGGGATTCTCCCGGCACAAGGCGATGACGTGGGGGCGTGCAAGGTCACGGCGGTGATGGACCAGCACGCGTTCATGACCGTAGCGCCTGGGGTTGAACTGCGTATTGGTGACATCATTTCGTTCGGCACTTCGCACCCGTGCCTGACCTTTGATAAGTGGCAGGTCGGCTGCCTGGTGGATGAGCAGTTGCAGGTCGTCGAGTCTCTGCATACCTGCTTCTAGACCGCGCCGTTCCTATCGCGGGTATGCCCCCTCCCACCATTGAATAGGTTCACACATCAAACGGTGGGAGGGGGCTTGCCCCCGATGAGGCCATCAGCCACGCCCGAGACAATCACTATGAACACCCAACTCCGAATCGCCCTGATCGGCGAATGCATGATCGAACTGCAACACCGCGCCGACGGCAGCTTGCACCAGAGCTTCGGCGGCGACACCCTGAACACCGCGGTGTACCTGCGTCGCGAACTGGGCGACACCGGCAGCGTCGACTACGTCACCGCCCTGGGCGACGACAGTTTCAGCGATGCCATGTGCCGGCAATGGACGGAGGAAGGCCTCGGCCTGGGCATGGTGCAGCGCCTGGCCGGACGTTTGCCAGGCTTGTACTGCATCCAGACCGACGCCAACGGCGAGCGCAAGTTCCTCTACTGGCGCAACGAAGCCGCCGTACGCGACTGCTTCACCACGCCCGCCGCCGAACCGATTCTGGCCGCCTTGCCGGACTATGCCGTGGTGTATTTCAGCGGTATCACCCTGGCAGTGCTGGGGGAAATTGGCCGTGGGCGTTTACTGCAGACCCTTATAGAAACCCGTCGGCGCGGCGGCAAGGTGGTGTTCGACAATAACTACCGGCCGCGTTTGTGGGCCAGTGTCGAGGCGGCGCGCGCGGCGTATCGCACGGTGTTGGCAGAAGTGGATATCGCCTTGCTGACCGAGGATGACGAGCGGGCGTTGTTTGGCTACGCCGACAGTGAGCAAGTGTTCGCGGCGTACCCGGCGATTGAAGAAGTGGTGCTCAAACGTGGCGCGGATGCGTGCCTGATCCGGTGCAAGGGCGAGCGGTTTGCGGTGCCGGCGATCAAGGTCGAACAGGTGGTGGATACGACGGCGGCGGGGGATTCGTTCAGTGCGGCGTACCTGGCCAGTCGGTTTAAGGGCGGTACTCCAGAGGCGGCGGCTTTGGCCGGGCATCGGTTGGCCAGCCGGGTTATCCAGGTGCCGGGGGCGCTGATTTCCAGGGGGTGAATGGCCGCCTGCGGCGGATCGGGGGCAAGCCCCCTCCCACAGTTGACCGCATTTCATCTGGAGGAATGCAGTCACTTGTGGGAGGGGGCTTGCCCCCGATAGCGGTCCGCCGCCAACCCCTCAATCCCGGTAAAACACCTGCACCAAGTGATACCCAAACTTGCTCTTGATCGGCCCGTGAACCACCTTCACCGGCTTCTTGAAGATCACCGCATCAATCGCCCCCACCATCTGCCCTGGCCGCACTTCGCCCAAATCACCGCCGCGTTTGCCGGACGGGCAGGTGGAGTACTTCTTGGCCAGCACATCAAACGCCTCGCCCTTGGCGATACGCTGCTTGAGTTGTTCGGCTTCTTCGCTGGTTTTCACCAGGATATGACGGGCTTGGGCTTTCATTGATCTCTACCAGGTGTGCGACGGCGCGCGATTATGCCTGAACTCATGGGTCGACGCTGATCATGCTGCGGATTTTGGTCGCCAGCAGGTCGATGGAAAACGGCTTGGCGACCATGTCCATGCCGTCCTCGAGGAACCCCTGGCGCTCGGCGGCTTTCTCGGCGTAACCGGTCATGAACAGCACGCGCAGGCCCGGCCGGTGCTGGCGGGCGATCTCGGCCAGTTGTCGGCCGTTCATGCCGGGCAGGCCGACGTCGGTGACCAGCAAGTCCACGCGCAAGTCCGATTCCAACAGCGGCAATGCGGTACGCGCATCGGCGGCCTGGTGTGCGGTGTAGCCCAGCTCATCGAGTACATTGACCACCAGCATGCGCACCGCCGGGTCGTCCTCGACCACCACGACCGCCTCACCCGCCAGCGCCAATGGCGCCTCGCCCGAGTGAGGCGGCAGGTTGCTTTCCAGCGACGTACCGTGCAGGCGCGGCAGGTACAGGCGCACGCAGGTGCCCTGGCCCGGTTCACTCTGAATCGTCACGTGGCCACCGGACTGCTGGGCAAACCCGTAAATCATCGACAGCCCCAGGCCGGTGCCCTGGCCGATGGGTTTGGTGGTGAAGAAGGGGTCGAACGCCTTGGCGAGGATTTTCGGCGCCATGCCGGTACCGTTGTCACACACACCGAGCATCACGTAGTCGCCGGCCTTGACCGGTTCCAGGGTGGTGATGTCGGTGCCGTCCAGGTAGCTGTTGGCGGTTTCGATGAGTATCTCGCCGCCATCGGGCATGGCGTCACGGGCATTGATCACCAGGTTGAGCAGGGCGTTTTCCAGTTGGCTGGCGTCGGTGTTCACCGGCCAGATGTCGTGGCCCAGCTGCACGTTGAGTGTGATATGCGCACCTTTGGTCCGCCGGAATAAATCTTCCAGGGAGGCCACCAACTGGTTCGGGTCCAGCGGTTGAAGGTCCAACGACTGGCGCCGCGAGAACGCCAGTAACCGGTGGGTCAGGGCGGCGGCTCGATGGGCCGAGGACACGGCGGCATCGGTAAAGCGCCCGATGTCATCGCTGCGCCCGGCGGCGATATAGCGCTGCATCAGGTCCAGGCTGCCGATGATGCCGGTGAGCATGTTGTTGAAGTCGTGGGCGATACCGCCGGTGAGCTGGCCCACCGCTTCCATCTTCTGCGCATGGCGCAGGGCATCTTCGGCGCGTTCGCGCTCGAACATTTCGTTTTGCAGGCGTTGGTTGGCCTCGGCCAGTGCCTGGGTGCGCTGGGCGACCCGTTCCTCAAGGTTTTCGTTAAGGTGGCGCAGGGCTTCTTCGGTGAGTTTGCGTTCGGTCTCATCGATCACAAAGATGTAGAAACCATTCACCGAGCCGTCAGTGCTGAAGCGCGGCAGGTACTTCATCAAGGCATGGCGTGGCCGCCCGTCGCAGTGCGGTGTGATGGTCATGAAGCTGCAGGGCTTGCCCTTCAGCGCGGCGGCGATCTTGTCCGCGCGCCCGGCATACACCTCGTCACCGAGCACTTCGCGGATGGTCTTGCCGTACAGCTCCTGGGGCGTCATGCCGTACCACTCCAGGTACGCACTGTTGTTCAGGCGAAAACGCTGTTCATGGTCGACATAGCCGATCAGCACCGGCATGGCGTTGATGATCAGTTGCAGCTCGGTCTGGCTTTGGCGCAGCGCCTGCTCGGTGTGTTTGCGCTCGGTGAGGTCCAGCGCGGCGCCGAGGAAGCGCGCCGGGCGGCCTTGGTGATCCTTGTAGCAACGTCCGCGGGCGAACACCCAGCGCACCTGGCCGTCGGCTTGCAACAGGCGGTACTCTTCGGCGTACTCGGTGCCGAAGGTGATGCAATGCTTGATGCTACGCGCCACCATGCCCCGGTCTTCGGGGTGCACGCCTTGCAGGTAGTCGCTGATCGGCAGCCTGCCAGCCTCGCTGGGGTCGACGCCGTGCAGGTAGGCGAAGTGGGCGTCGGCGATAAAGTGGTCCTCGCCGATATCCCAGTCCCAGGTGCCCACCGCGTCGGTCGCCGCCAGTGCAAGCTGCAAGCGTTGTTCGGTGTTGTGCTGGGCCTTACGGCGTTCGTTGGTTTCGATGGCGGTGACCAGGATGCCGGCGACACACCCGCTTTCGTCGCGGATCGGGCTGTAAGTTAGGTCCAGCCAGATCTCAGTGTCGCGATTATGGCGTTGCAGTACGAAGCGCTGCTCGCTGAAGGTACGCACCTGGCCACTGAGCACGGCGTCGTAGATCGGCGCGGTAAAGCTTTCCAGCTCCGGCCAGGTCTGGTGCGCCGGTTGGCCCATGGCGTCGGGGTGCTTGTTGCCGGCCAACTGGGCGAAGGCGTCGTTGTAGAGTTGCGTCAGTTGGTCGCCCCACAGCAGGAGCATCGGCATCGGCGAGTGGACGACGATATCCACGGCCGTGCGCAGGCTTTGCGGCCACTCATTGGCCTCACCGAGGGGGCTTTGCGCCCAGTCCAGCCGCGCAATCATTGCGGCGGCTTCGCTGCCGGTGGAGGTTGCCTTCATGTAAAAACCCTGAGCGTAACGCTTTGAAAGATGACAACACCCATTATCCCGTGAGTCGGGAATGGGTGACTACCCCCGAAAAATAGCATGCATTCGGGGATTGTCTTCAAATGAGTGCGTCAGCGCTGAAACCTTTCACCTTTCAGTCAGTTCGGGCCGGTCGCGAAACTGTTCCAGGGCTTGCGGGTTGGCCAGGGCGTCGGTGTTCTTCACCGGTTCGCCGTGCACCACATTGCGCACCGCCAGTTCAACGATCTTGCCGCTGATGGTGCGGGGGATATCGGTGACAGCGAGGATCTTCGCCGGTACGTGGCGGGGTGTGGTGTTGGCGCGGATCACTTGGCGGATCTGCTGCTCAAGGGCTTCATCCAGCTCGACACCGTTATTGAGGCGCACGAACAGCACCACCCGTACGTCATCCTGCCAGCGTTGGCCAATGGCCAGGCTCTCCTGCACCTGCGGGACTTTTTCCACCTGGCGATAAATCTCTGCCGTGCCGATGCGCACGCCACCGGGGTTGAGCACCGCGTCGGAACGCCCGTGAATCAACAGGCTGCCGTTGGGGCGTTGCTCGGCATAGTCGCCCTGGGCCCAGACACCGGGGAACTGGCTGAAATACGAGGCGCGCAGCTTCTGGCGATCCGGGTCGTTCCACAAGCCGATGGGCATGGCCGGAAAGTGCCGGGTGCACACCAGTTCGCCTTTTTCGCCGACCAGCGGCTGGCCCTGGTCGTCCCACACTTCAATCGCCATTGCCAGGCTCTTGCACTGCATTTCGCCGCGCCGCACCGGCAACACTGGGTTGCCGATCACAAAGCAGGAAACGATATCGGTGCCACCGGACATCGATGACAGGCACAGCTCGCCCTTGATCTCGCGGTACACGTAGTCGTAGCTCTGCGGCGACAGCGGCGAGCCGGTCGAAATCAGCCCTTTGAGGCTGCCCAGGTCATGGCTCAGGCGCGGTTGCAACCCGGCCTTTTCCAGCGTGGCGAGAAACTTGGGGCTGGTGCCGAACACGCTGATCTTTTCCGCGTCGATCAGGTCAATCAGGCGCTCCGGTCCCGGATGAAACGGTGAGCCGTCATACAGCACCGCCGTGGCGCCGATGGCCAGTACCGACACCAGCCAGTTCCACATCATCCAGCCGCAGGTGGTGTAGTAGAACAGGCAGTCATCGCGGGACAGGTCCGCATGCAGGCCGTGTTCCTTGAGGTGCGTGAGCAGCACGCCGCCGGTGCCGTGGATGATGCACTTGGGCACGCCGGTGGTGCCGCTGGAATAGAGAATATAAAGCGGATGATCGAACGGCACCGCGACGAACTCAGGTTCGCCGCCAGGCGGGTAGAAGTCCGACCACCGCGTGACGCGGGCATGGGTCTGATAGTCCTCGACCCGTGCCTGGGGCCGTGCGTACGGCACAATGATCAACTGCTCCAGGGACGGCAGGCGCGCGAGGATTTCATTGAGCTTGGCGGTCTGGTCGATGTCTTTACCGGCATAGCGGTAGCCCGCGCAGGTGATCAGCACCTTGGGTTCGATCTGGCCGAATCGGTCAATCACACCCTGGGTGCCGAAGTCCGGCGATGAACACGACCAGATCGCCCCGAGGCTGGTGGTGGCAAGCATGCCCACCAGGGTTTGCCAAGTGTTGGGCATGCACGCGGCGACGCGGTCGCCCTGAGTGACACCGGCAGCCCGCAAGCTTTTTTGCAGGCCGGCGACATGTTCGGCGAGTTCGGCGTAGGTCAATTGTTCGCGTTGGCCGTCTTCGCTGATGGCCACCACGGCCGGGTGATCATCGCGCCGGCGCAACAGGTGCTCGGCAAAGTTCAGGGTCGCGCCGGGAAACCACTGGGCGCTGGGCATCTCGGCGTCTTCGATCAGCACTGCGCTGGGCGGGCTGCGAAACTGCACGTCGAAGAACGCCACGATCGCCCGCCAGAAGTCCGGGCGCTGGTCGATGCTCCACTGGTGCAGGGCCGGGTAGTCGCTGAGCTGCACGCTGTAGCGGTCATTGATAAAGCGCCGGAACTGGTCCATCCGCGTGTTGGCGATGCGCTCCGGGGAGGGTTGCCAGAGGATCTCGGACATAGGCAGGTCTCTTTTTATGTATTAATTCATCCAGACAACACCGGGCCAATGTGGGAGGGGGCTTGCCCCCGATTGCGGTGTGTCAACCACCCGATGTATCAACTGGCACTGCCTCATCGGGGGCAAGCCCCCTCCCACATTTTGAATGCCAGTGTCCGCTGTTACTGGGCCAGCCAGCCGCCGTCGATATTCCACGCGGCGCCGCGCACTTGGCTGCCGGCCTCGCTGCACAGGAAGAGCACCAGTTCACCCAACTGCGGCGGCGTTACAAACTCCAGCGACGGCTGCTTCTCCGCGAGCAAATCATGCTGCGCCTGTTGCGGGTCTACGCCGTTGGCGGCGCGATCATCGATCTGTTTCTGCACCAGCGGCGTCAATACCCAGCCGGGGCAAATCGCGTTGCAGGTGACGTTGCTGGTGGCCGTTTCCAGCCCGACCACTTTGGTCAAGCCAATCACGCCATGCTTGGCCGCCACGTACGCCGCCTTGCCCACCGAACCGACCTGGCCATGCACCGAGGCGATGTTGACGATACGCCCCCAGCCCTTGGCCTTCATCCCCGGCAGGCTCAAACGCGTGCTGTGGAACACCGACGACAGGTTGATCGCGATGATCGAGTCCCAGCGCTCGGCGGGGAAGTCTTCGACCGCCGCCACGTGCTGGATGCCGGCGTTGTTGACGAGGATGTCCACGCCGCCGAACTCACGCTCGGCGTAAGCGATCATGTCGGCGATCTGCGCCGGGTCGCTGACGTCGGCCGGGTGGTGGCCGACCTTGCCGCCGAAGGCCTGCACCTGGGCGATGACCGCACTGGCATCGCCGAAGCCGTTGAGGATCAGGTTGGCGCCGGCCTTGGCCAGGCTCAGGGCGATGCCCAGGCCGATGCCGCTGGTGGAACCGGTGACCAGGGCGGTCTTGCCGTTCAATGTCGTCATGAAAACCTCACACAATGCCGGTGGCATAGAAAGTACCGATCACCACGAACACCGCGAGGGTCTTGATGATCGTGATGCCGAAAATGTCCTTGTAGGCTTCGCGGTGGGTCAGGCCGGTGACCGCCAGCAGCGTGATCACCGCGCCGTTGTGGGGCAGGGTGTCCATGCCGCCGCTGGCCATGGCCGCGACGCGGTGCAGCACTTCAAGGGGGATATTGGCCGCATGGGCCGCCGAAATAAAGCTCTCGGACATGGCCGCCAGGGCGATGCTCATGCCGCCGGAAGCAGAACCGGTGATACCGGCCAGCAGGGTCACGGTGATCGCTTCGTTGACCAGCGGGTTGGGGATGCCCTTGAGCCAGTCCGCCAGCACCAGAAAGCCCGGCAGCGAGGCGATCACCGCACCAAAGCCGTATTCCGACGCGGTGTTCATCGCCGCCAGCAGCGCACCGCTGACCGCGCTTTTACTGCCTTCGGCGAGTTTGCTTTTGATCGCCGACCAGCCAAACACCAGCACCATGACGATGCCCACCAGCAGTGCGGCCTGCACCGCCCAGATCGCCGTCAGCTTGGCGATTTCGGTGGTCACCGGCGTGCTCATCCCCGGCAAGCTGAGGCTGTGGGTCTTGCCGTACCACTGCGGGATCCAGTGGGTGAACAACAGGTTCATCACGCCCACCAGGATCAGCGGCGACAGCGCGATCCACGGGTTGGGCAGGGTGAGGTTTTCGGCGGTTTCCGGCTCGTTGCGCAGCTCGGTGCCATAACCTTCACCGGCACGTTGCGCCTTGTTGCGCTGGCGCGCCAGGTACAGCATGCCGGCGCAGAACACGAAGATCGTACCGATCAACCCCAGCCAGGGCGCGGCCCAGGCCGTGGTGTTGAAGAACGTGCTGGGGATGATGTTCTGGATCTGCGGCGTGCCGGGCAGGGCGTCCATGGTGAACGAGAACGCGCCGAGGGCGATGGTCGCCGGGATCAGGCGCTTGGGGATATTGCTCTGGCGGAACATCTCCGCCGCGAACGGGTACACCGCAAACACCACCACGAACAGCGACACGCCGCCGTAGGTGAGCAGGGCGCAGACCAGCACGATCACCAGCATCGCCTGGCGCGTGCCGAGCAAGCGGATCGCCGCCGCCACGATCGAGCGTGAAAAGCCCGACAGCTCGATCAGCTTGCCGAACACCGCGCCAAGCAGGAACACCGGAAAGTAGAGTTTGATGAAGCCAACCATCTTTTCCATGAACACCCCGGTAAACGCAGGGGCGACGGCGGAAGGGTCAGTGAGCAGGACAGCGCCGAGGGCGGCGATGGGGGCAAACAGGATAACGCTATAGCCACGGTAAGCAGCCAGCATCAGCAGCGCGAGGGCTGCCAGGGCAATGATCACACTCATGGTGTGTCTCCATCGAATTGTTATTTTTGTGGGGTGAGGCTTTGGAGAAGGGCTATAGCGAGATGTGTGCCAATTATTTAAGTGGTTGAAAAATATAGATAATCTTTGGTGGGTGGTGTGCCGTTTCAGCTACTGTCTCTAAATTGAGACAAATGATGAGCCAATGTGGGAGGGGGCTTGCCCCCGATGGCTGTGTTTCAGTTGCTTGTGAGTTGACTGACACACTGCCATCGGGGGCAAGCCCCCTCACACATTGAAAAGTCTCTATATTGATAATGGTGTCTCTTTTTAGAGATCAGTCGATGCCCAGGGCCACCATCTTCTTGTACAGCGTCGACCGCCCAAGCCCCAACCGCTTGGCCGCTTCCACCACATTCCCCTCGCACGCCCTCAACGCCGCGCCAATCACCTGCCGATCAAACCGCTCCCGCGCTGCGCTGAACGACTCACCCTCAACCGCCGGCACGGCACTGCCACGCTCCACGGGGGTGAAGGTGCCAATCGCCGCACGAATCTCACCGGCATTCAGCACCAGGTCATCACTCAGCAACGCCGCCCGCTCCAGCACATTGCGCAGTTCACGGATATTCCCCGGCCACGCATGCTGTGCCAGCAAGGCCAACGCCGCGTGGTCCAGTTCATGCTGGCTGCGCAGCTCCTCCAGGATCGCCTCGCTCAATGCCGGAATATCGTCCAGCCGTTCACGCAACGGCGGCACCTGGATCGGCAGCACATTCAGCCGGTAATACAGGTCGGCGCGGAACTCCCCGCGCTTGATCGCCGCTTCCAGGTCCATGGACGTGGCCGCGATCACGCGCACATCGCTGTGCAGCATCTCGTTGGAGCCGACCGGCTCGAATTCCTTTTCCTGCAGCACCCGCAGCAGTTTGCTTTGCAGCGGCAGCGGCATGTCGCCGATTTCATCCAGGAACAAGGTGCCGCCCTGGGCAATCTGGAATTTGCCCGGACGGCCCTTGCGGTCGGCGCCGGTAAACGCGCCCGGTGCGGTGCCGAAGAACTCGGCCTCCAGCAGGTCAGCGGGAATCGCGGCGCTGTTGATACTGACAAAGGCCTTGTGCGCCCGCGTGGAGGCACCGTGAATCGCCTGGGCCAGCAATTCCTTGCCGGTGCCGGTTTCGCCCAGCAGCAATACCGGCGATTCGGCACTCGCACTGCGCCGCGCCCGGCGTTTCACCTCGAGGCTGGCAGCGCTGGTGCCGATGAAATGCGCGAAGTTGTACTTGCTCTGGCGTGAACGCAGCAGCGAGCGCGTCGAGGCCAGCTCTTGCTGCATGCTCAGGTAGCGCTCGATCAGCGGCGACAGGTTGCGCAGCTCATCAAACAAGGCGAACCCGATTGCGCCGATCACCGCGCCGGCCTCGTTGTGGATCGGCAAGCGCATCACCACCAGTGGCCCCTTGGGCGTGTCCTGGATATCCAGCAGGATCGGCTGGTCATTGCGCACCACCTGGCGCAACAGGCTATTGGAAATCACCTGCTCGCATGGCTGGCCGATGGCTTCGTCGGCGCTTTTCAGGCCGAAGCGCTTGGCGTAGCGCTCGTTCATCCAGACGATATTGGCGTCGCGGTCGACAATCACCGTGCCTTCGCTGGACTGCTCGATGATCTCGAACAGCGACTGGATGGCCAGGCCACGAACCTGTTGGTAGTCCTTGAGGTTATCGGTGATGTTCATGTTTAGGCCACCAACACAAATTGGACATGGAATCGCGATCCTTGTGGGAGCGGGCGTGTTTACAAGGGGATGTGCGCCGCTGCCAGCAGCTCTTGGGTGTACGGGTGTTGCGGTGCATCGAACACCTCATGGCTGGCGCCGCGCTCCACCACCTTACCGTCCTTGACCACAATCATGTCATGGGCCATGGCCCGCACCACGGCCAGGTCATGGCTGATAAACAGGTAGGTCAGGCCGTATTTTTCCTGCAGCTCACGCAGCAATGCCACCACTTGCTTCTGCACGGTGCGGTCGAGGGCCGAGGTCGGTTCATCCAGCAGCATCAGCGCCGGCTTGAGTACCAGGGCGCGAGCGATGGCGATGCGTTGACGCTGCCCACCGGAAAATTCATGCGGGTAGCGGTGGCGACTGGCCGGGTCGAGGCCGACGTCCTTGAGCACCTGGATCACCTGCGCATCGCGGTCGGCCAGGCTGCACGGCGCGTGCACTTCCAGGCCTTCGCTGATGATCTGTTCCACGGTCATGCGCGGACTGAGGCTGCCGTAGGGGTCCTGGAACACCACCTGCATCTGCTTGCGCCAAGGGCGCATTTGCTGGTTATTCAACGGGTCGAGCGCTTCGCCTTGGAAGCGGATGCTGCCGGTGGAGTCGAGCAAACGCAGGATCGCCTGGCCCAGCGTGGACTTGCCCGAGCCGGACTCGCCGACAATCCCCAGGGTTTTGCCGCGCTGCAGGCTGAGGCTGATGCCGTCCACCGCACGCAGGTAGGTCTTGCGGCGGAACAACCCGCCGCCAAGGGGGAATTGCACGGTCAGGTCATCCACTTGCAACACCGTCTCGCGCGCATCGCTGCACAGTGCATCACCGGCCGGTTCCGCATCCAGCAGCAACTGGCTGTAAGGATGCTGCGGCGCGGTGAACAAGGTCTCACAGTCGGCCTGCTCAACGATCTCGCCGGCGCGCATGACGCACACGCGCTGGGCGATGCTGCGCACCAGGTTGAGGTCATGGCTGATCAGCAGCAGCGACATGCCCAGGCGTTGTTGCAGGGATTTGAGCAGCAGCAGGATCTTGCGCTGCACGGTCACATCCAGGGCGGTGGTGGGTTCGTCGGCGATCAACAGTTCCGGCTCGCAGGCCAGGGCCATGGCGATCATCACCCGTTGGCGTTGGCCGCCGGACAATTGATGCGGATAAGCCTTGAGGCGTTCCTGGGGTTTCTGGATGCCCACCAGCTCGAGCAATTCGAGGATGCGCGCCTGCGCCGCCTTGCCGCCCAAGCCCTTGTGCAGCAGCAGGGTTTCGCCGATCTGCTTTTCGATGCTGTGCAGCGGGTTCAGGGAGGTCATCGGCTCCTGGAAGATCATCGCAATGCGGTCACCGCGCAGTTTCTGCAACGTCGAGGCCGAGGCGCCGATCAACTCCTGGCCGCGATACGTGATGGAACCGGTGGTGTCGGTGCCCGCTTCCGGCAGCAGTTGCAGGATCGAATGGGCCGTCACCGACTTGCCCGAGCCCGACTCACCCACCAGCGCCAGGCACTCGCCGGGGCGAACGTCCAGGCTCAGGTGGCGGACCACGGTCTGGCCACTGAAAGCGACGTTGAGGTCGCGGATTTCGATCAGGTTCATAGGGGAGGCACTCATGAACGGGGGTCGAAGGCGTCACGCAACGCCTCGCCGATAAAGACCAGCAGCGACAGGATCAGCGCCAAGGTGAAAAACGCCGTGAGGCCCAGCCACGGCGCTTGCAGGTTCTGCTTGCCCTGGGCGATCAGTTCACCCAGCGACGCGCTGCCCGCCGGCATGCCAAAACCGAGGAAATCCAGGGCGCTCAAGGTGGAAATCGCCCCGGTCAGGATAAACGGCAGGTAGCTCAACGTAGCGGTCATGGCGTTGGGCAGGATATGCCGGCGAATGATCTTGCCGTCGCCCAAGCCCAGGGCTCGTGCGGCCTTGACGTATTCCAGGTTGCGCCCGCGCAGGAACTCGGCGCGCACCACGTCCACCAAGGCCAGCCAGGAAAACAGCGCCATGATCCCCAGCAACCACCAGAAATTCGGCTCCACAAAACCCGACAGGATGATCAGCAGGTACAGCACCGGCAGCCCGGACCACACCTCCAGCACGCGCTGGCCGATCAAATCCACCCAGCCGCCGTAATAGCCCTGCAATGCACCGGCGGCAATGCCGATGGCAGCGCTGATCGCGGTGAGCGCCAAGGCAAACAGAATCGACACGCGTGCGCCAAAGATCACCCGCGCCAGCACATCCCGCGACTGGTCATCGGTGCCGAGCCAGTTCACCGCCGAGGGCGGGCTGGGGGCAGGGCGGGTCAGTTCGTAGTTGGGCGTGTCGTCGCTGAACGGGATCGGTGGGAACAGCATCCAGCCGCCGTCCTGCTCTATCAGCTTTTGCACGTAGTCACTGCGGTAGTCGGCCTGGAACGGCAACTGGCCGCCGAACTGCTGCTCGGTGTAACGCTTGAACACCGGGAAATACAGCTCGTTCTTGAAACTCAGCACCAAGGGCTTGTCATTGGCGATCAACTCGCCGCCGAGGGTCAGGATAAACAGGCCGATAAACAGCCACAGCGACCACCAGCCGCGACGGTTCTTCTTGAACCGCTCGAAACGTCGACGCGCCACGGGAGACAGATTAAGCATCAGGCGTTCCTCGCGGCGAAGTCGATACGCGGGTCCACCAGGGTGTAGCAGAGGTCACCGATGAGTTTTATCAAGAGGCCGAACAACGTAAAGATAAACAGCGAACCGAACACCACCGGATAATCGCGGGACACCGCGGCTTCGTAGCTCATGCGGCCCAGGCCGTCGAGGGAGAAGATCACCTCGATCAGCAGCGAGCCGGCAAAGAACACCGCAATAAACGCCTGCGGAATGCCCGAGATCACCAGCAACATCGCGTTGCGAAACACATGCCTGTACAGCACGCGCCGTTCGCTCAAGCCCTTGGCGCGCGCCGTCACCACGTACTGGCGGGTAATTTCATTCAGAAACGAGTTTTTGGTCAGGATGGTCAGCGTGGCGAACCCGCCGATGACCAGCGAGGTGACCGGCAAGACCAGGTGCCAGAAATAGTCGGCGATCTTGCCCACGGTGCTCAGCTCTTCGAAGTTTTCCGACACCAGCCCGCGCACCGGGAACCAGTTAAGCGAGGTGCCGCCGGCAAAGACCACGATCAGGAACATCGCGAACAGGAACGCAGGCATGGCATAGCCGATCACAATCGCGGTGCTGCTCCATACGTCGAAGCTGCTGCCATGGCGCACCGCCTTGCGAATTCCCAGGGGTATCGACACCAGGTAAGTGATCAGCGTGGCCCACAGGCCGAGGGAAATGGTCACCGGCATTTTTTCCAGGATCAGGTCGATCACGGTCTTGCCGCGAAAGAAGCTGTTGCCGAAGTCCAACTGCGCATAGCTCTTGAGCATCAGCCACAGGCGTTCCGGCGCGGGCTTGTCGAAACCGTACTGTTTTTCGATGTCGGCGATCAGCTTCGGGTCCAGGCCACGGCTGGCGCGGGAGCCGCCGCTGATGCTTTCGCCGGATGAACCGCCGACGCCACCGCCGCCAATCCCTTGCAGGTGAGCGATGGCTTGTTCCACCGGACCGCCTGGGGCGGCCTGCACGATCACGAAATTCACCAACAGGATGATCACCAGCGTCGGGATGATCAGCAGCAGGCGCCGCACGATATAGGCAAACATCAGCGTGCACCTCCGCGTTTGTTCAGCTCAGCCTTCATTTGCTCGTTGGTCAGGGGCGTGGGGCTGATTTCCCACCAGGTTTCCAGGGCTTCGTCGTTTTTCGCCTCGATGGCCGGGCGGCCGAAGCGGTTCCACCACGCGGCGGACGTGCCGGGCGGGTAGTAATTGGGAATCCACAGGTAGTTCCATTGCAGCACGCGGTCCAGTGCGTGGGCGTAGGTGAGCATCTGCGCCTGGGTGTCGGCCTTGACCAGGCCCTTGATCAGGCTGTCGACGGCCGGGTCCTTGAGCACCATGTAGTTGTTGGCGCCGGGGTCAAAAGCGGCGGCCGAGCCGAAATAGTTGTAGAGCTCCATGCCCGGCGAGGTGGTGACCGGGAAGCCGGTGACGATCATGTCGTAGTCCCGTGCCATCACCCGGTTCACATATTGGGAGGCGTCGATACGGCGGATATTCAGGGTGATACCGATCTGCGCCAGGTTGCGTTTGTACGGCAGCAACAGGCGTTCGAGGCCAGATTGGGCATTAAGGAAGGTAAACTCCAGCGGCTCGCCCTCGGCGTTAACCAGCTTGTCGCCGTCCGGTTTCCAGCCGGCCTCTTCCAACAAGGCCAGTGCCTGCAGCTGTTTGTCGCGGATCATGCCGCTGCCGTCGGTAACCGGCGCCTTGAACACCTGGGTGAACACCTCGTCGGGCACTTGGCCGCGCAACGGTTCAAGAATCGCCAGTTCTTCTTGGGTCGGCGGCTGGCTGGCCGCCAACGGGCTATTGGAAAAGAAGCTTTGTTGGCGGATATACATATTGCGCATCATCTGCCGGTTGGCCCATTCGAAGTCCCACAGCATCGCGAGGGCCTGGCGCACGCGGCGGTCCTTGAAGACTGGTTTTTGCACGTTGAACACATAACCCTGGGCCGGTTGCGGCATCTCCTTGGCCAGGTGCGCGCGTTGCAGGCGACCGTCATCCAGGGCCGGGCCGTTGTAACCGATGGAATAGCCGGTGGCGGAAAATTCGCGGTTGAAATCATAGGCGCCGCCGCGCAGGACCTGGCGGGCCACTTCGGTGTCGCCGAAATATTCCAGGCTCAGGTGATCGAAGTTGTACAGACCACGGCTGACGGGCAAGTCCTTGCCCCACCAGTTCGGGTCGCGGGTAAAGGTGATGGTGCTGCCGGAGTCGATCTTGCTGACTTTGTAAGGGCCGCTGCCCAGGGGCGCTTCATAGCCGCCGCCATTGGCGAAGTCGCGGGTCTTCCACCAGTGCTCCGGGAAGACGGGCAGGGTGGCGATATCCAGGGGCAGGGTGCGATTTTCATTGCTGGAGAAATCGAAGCGTACCTGACGCTCGCCCTCGACCTCGACGTGCTTGACGTCGGCGAACAGGGTGCGAAAGCGCAGGCTGCCTTGGGTCATCAACAGGTCGAAGCTGTAGCGCACGTCTTCGGCGGTGATCGGCTTGCCGTCGGCAAAGCGTGCCTTGGGGTTGAGGAAAAAGCGCAGCGACAGGCCATCGTCGGCGCGTTCCATCTTCTCGGCGACCAGGCCGTAGACCGTGTAGGGCTCGTCGAGGGAGCGCTGGGCCAGGGGCGCGTAGAGCCAGCCGTCGACCTGGGACACGCCGATGCCTTTGTCGATATACGGCAGCACATGGTCGAAGCGCCCAATCTCGATGGCCGAGCGGCGCAGGCTGCCGCCTTTGGGGGCGTTGGGGTTGGCGTAGTCGAAATGGGTAAAACCGGCGGGGTACTTGGCCGGTTCGCCGTACACCGTCAGGTAGGGTTGGGGCGCCGCGATCACGGCGGAACTGGCCAGCAGCAGGGCCAGGGTCGAGCTCAGCATGTAGGAAAAAGCCAATCGCATTGTCAGCCTTGAACGCCGTGTGAAGAAGAAAAAGGATTTGTACGCTAACGGCATCAGCGTCGCCAGTCATCACATGCACAACGGCCCACCAAAAGGCGGGCCGTTGTTTATAGCATCAGCACAGACAGGATCAGTCCTGGCGGCTGGTGACTTCCAGCAGGTGGTAGCCGAACTGGGTTTTCACCGGGCCTTGCACGGTGTTGACCGGGGCGCTGAAGACGACGGTGTCGAATTCCTTGACCATCTGGCCTGGACCGAACGAACCCAGGTTGCCGCCGTCGCGGCTGGAAGGGCAGCTGGAGTTGGCTTTGGCGATTTCTGCGAAATCGGCGCCGCCTTCGATTTGGGCCTTGAGTTCGTTGCACTTGTCTTCAGTGGAAACGAGGATGTGACGGGCGGTGGCTTTGGCCATGGGGAGTAACTCCTTGAGTAAAAAGGGTGAGCGTACCGGATTCAGGCGGTTATTTCCTGGCAAAGTTCCGTGGGATTGGCGTACATATCCGTTTCTTCGGTAACGGCTACTCAGGGTTCTGCTCTTACAGCGGGGCACTTTTGGAAGCGCGCCAAAAACGCTTCGCCCCACTACTCGGTGCCTCGCCTAGGCTCGGCATGGCGCGGTGTAGATCAAAAGCAGAGCTGATTGATCTCCCTACATCACGTCGATACGTTTGGCTGGGCCGGTATCCCGGCTCTTTTCAAAAGTGACCCGCCGTAAGGGCGGACAGCCATCCCCCATTAACGGATAGGTACTGCGTCAATCAACGCGAGCAGCAGGCACCAAAAACGCCGCCTCCAACAACTGCCGCGTATACCCATGCTGCGGCGCAGCAAAAATCCCCGCCGCATCCCCCTGTTCCACCACCTGCCCATGCTTCACCACCATCAACTGGTGACTCAACGCCTTAACCACCGCCAAATCATGGCTGATAAACAGATAGGTCAAGTTGTACTTAGCCTGCAAACTGCGCAATAACTCGACCACCTGCCGCTGCACCGTGCGATCCAGCGCCGAGGTCGGCTCGTCCAGCAGAATCAGGCGTGGCTTGAGCACCAACGCCCGGGCAATGGCAATACGCTGCCGCTGACCGCCAGAGAACTCATGCGGGTACCGGTGCCGCGATTCCGGATCCAGCCCCACTTCCTTGAGCGCCGCAATAATCGCCGCCTCCTGCTCGGCAGGCGTACCCATCTTGTGGATGCGCAGCCCCTCGCCGACGATCTCACTGACGCACATCCGCGGGCTCAAGCTGCCAAACGGGTCCTGAAACACCACCTGCATTTCCCGACGCAACGGTCGCACCTGTTGCTGGGTGAGCCGATCCAGTTGTTGACCTTCAAAACGAATGCCGCCCTTGCTGCCGATCAACCGCAGAATTGCCAGGCCCAGGGTGGATTTGCCCGAGCCGCTTTCGCCGACGATGCCCAGGGTCTGTCCCTGGGGCAGGCTGAAGTTGATGCCGTCCACCGCCTTGACGTAATCGACGGTGGTGCGCAAAAAGCCCTTCTTGATCGGAAACCACACTTTCAGGTCATCGACTTCCAGCAACGGCGGGCCAATCACATTGGTCGCCGGGCCGCCGCTGGGTTCCGCCGCCAGCAGTTCCTGGGTGTAGGGGTGCTGGGGCGACTGGAACAGCGTCTCGCAATCGGCCTGTTCAACGATGCAGCCTTTTTGCATCACGCACACGCGATGGGCGATACGCCGTACCAGGTTCAAGTCATGGCTGATCAGCAGCAGCGCCATGCCTAGCCGTGCCTGCAGCTCCTTGAGCAATTCGAGGATTTTCAACTGCACCGTCACGTCGAGGGCCGTGGTCGGCTCATCGGCGATCAGCAGTTCGGGTTCATTGGCCAACGCCATGGCGATCATCACCCGCTGGCGCTGGCCGCCGGAGAGTTCATGGGGCAGGGCCTTGAGGCGCTTGTGCGGCTCGGGGATGCCCACCAGTTCCAGCAACTCCAGGGTGCGCTGGGTGGCGACCTTGCCGGTGAGCCCCTTGTGCAGGCCCAGTACTTCGTTGATCTGTTTCTCGATGTTGTGCAGCGGGTTCAGCGAGGTCATCGGCTCCTGGAAGATCATCGCAATGCGGTTGCCGCGAATGTGCCGGATGGTTTTTTCTTTCAGTGTCAGCAGGTCCTGCCCGGCATAGTTGATGGTGCCGGAAGGATGCCGCGCCAGCGGGTAGGGCAGCAGGCGCAGGATCGAGTGGGCGGTGACCGATTTGCCCGAACCGCTTTCGCCCACCAGCGCGATGGTTTCGCCGCGCTTGATGTCGAAGCTGACGTTGTTCACCACGCGTTGGTGATGGTCGCCGGTGACGAACTCGACGGAGAGGTCGCGGATTTCGATCAGATTGTCCTGATTCATCTCATTTCCTCGGGTCGAAGGCATCGCGAGCGGACTCGCCGATAAACACCAGCAAACTCAACATGATCGCCAGCACGGCAAAGGCACTCATGCCCAGCCACGGCGCTTGCAGGTTTGATTTGCCCTGGGCCACCAGCTCGCCCAACGACGGCGAGCCGGCCGGCAAGCCAAAGCCGAGGAAGTCCAGGGCGGTGAGGGTGCCGATGGCGCCGGTGAGGATGAACGGCATGAAGGTCATGGTCGAGACCATCGCGTTGGGCAGGATGTGGCGGAACATGATCGCGCCGTTCTGCATGCCCAAGGCCCTGGCCGCGCGCACGTATTCGAGGTTGCGCCCGCGCAGGAACTCGGCGCGCACCACGTCCACCAGGCTCATCCAGGAAAACAGCAGCATGATCCCCAGCAGCCACCAGAAGTTGGGCTGCACGAAACTGGCGAGGATGATCAACAGGTACAGCACCGGCAACCCGGACCAGATTTCCAGGAAGCGCTGCCCGGCCAGGTCGACCCAGCCGCCATAGAAGCCCTGCAAGGCCCCGGCGATCACGCCGATGATCGAGCTGAGCACCGTGAGGGTCAGGGCAAACAGCACCGACACGCGGAACCCGTAGATCACCCGCGCCAACACATCGCGGCCCTGGTCATCGGTGCCCAGCAAGTTCACCGAAGAGGGCGGTGCCGGTGCGGGCACCTTGAGGTCGTAGTTGATGCTCTGGTAGCTGAACGGGATCGGTGCCCACAACGTCCAGGCGTCCTTGGCCTTGAGCAGTTCCTGGATATACGGGCTCTTGTAGTTGGCCTCCAGCGGGAATTCACCGCCAAAGGTGGTCTCCGGGTAGCGCTTGAGCGCCGGGAAATACCAGCCGCCGTCGTAGTGCACGGCCAGCGGCTTGTCGTTGGCGATCAGCTCGGCGCCCAGGCTCAGCACGAACAGGATCAGGAACAGCCACAGCGACCACCAGCCGCGCTTGTTGGCCTTGAACCGCTCGAACCGGCGGCGATTGAGGGGGGACAGATTCATCTCAATGCTCCCGGCTGGCAAAGTCGATTCGCGGATCGACCAGGGTGTAGGTGAGGTCGCCGATCAGTTTCACGATCAACCCCAGCAGGGTGAAGATGAACAGCGTGCCGAACACCACCGGGTAGTCGCGGTTGATCGCCGCTTCAAAGCTCATCAGGCCCAGGCCGTCGAGGGAGAAAATCACCTCCACCAGCAATGAACCGGTGAAGAAGATGCCGATGAACGCCGAGGGGAAACCGGCGATCACCAGCAGCATGGCGTTGCGGAACACATGGCCGTACAGCACACGGTGGTTGGTCAGGCCCTTGGCTTTGGCGGTGATCACGTACTGCTTGTTGATCTCGTCGAGAAAGCTGTTCTTGGTCAGCAGGGTCATGGTGGCGAAGTTGCCGATCACCAGCGCGGTAATCGGCAGCGCCAGGTGCCAGAAGTAATCGAGGACCTTGCCGCCCCAGCTCAACTCGTCGAAGTTGTTCGACGTCAGCCCGCGCAAGGGGAACCAGTCGAAATAACTGCCGCCGGCAAACACCACGATCAGCAGGATCGCAAACAGGAACGCCGGGATCGCATAACCGACGATGATTGCCGAACTGGTCCACACGTCGAAATGGCTGCCATGTCGGGTGGCCTTGGCGATCCCCAGGGGGATCGACACCAGGTACATGATCAGCGTGCTCCATAACCCGAGGGAGATGGACACCGGCATCTTTTCCTTGATCAGGTCGATGACCTTGGCGTCACGGAAGAAGCTGTCGCCAAAATCCAGCTGGGCGTAGTTCTTGACCATGATCCACAGGCGTTCCGGCGCCGATTTGTCGAAACCGTACATCTTTTCGATTTCCTTGATCAGCGTCGGGTCCAGGCCCTGGGCGCCACGGTAACTGCTGGAACCGGCCACCGACACTTCGGCCCCGCCGCCGGCAATGCGGCTGGTGGCGCCCTCAAAGCCTTCGAGCTTGGCGATCATCTGCTCCACGGGGCCACCGGGGGCGGCCTGGATGATGACGAAGTTGATCAGCAGGATCCCGAACAGCGTCGGGATGATCAGCAACAGGCGGCGAAAGATATAGGCCAGCATTTAATCGCCTCCGCTCGCCGGATCGGCGTTGGTACTTGTGTCTAAAGGAATAGCCGGTTTGACGTTGGGTTTGGCCCACCAAGTCGCGGTGCCGACGTCGTAGCGCGGCGGGACCTTGGGGTGCCCGAGGTGATTCCAATACGCCACGCGGTAGGTCTTGATGTGCCAATTGGGGATCACGTAGTAGCCAAATTGCAGTACGCGATCCAGCGCCTTGGCGTGGGCCACCAGGCTTTTTCGCGAGTGTGCATCGATCAGTTCTTCTACCAGCTGGTCGACGGCTGGATCCTTGAGCCCCATGTAATTGCGGCTGCCCGGCTTGTCGGCGCTGGAGGATTTCCAGAATTCCCGTTGTTCATTGCCCGGTGAGGTGGACTGGGGGAAGCTGCCCACCAGCATGTCGAAATCCCGCGAGCGGATCCGGTTGACGAATTGCGAGACGTCCACTCGCCGGATCACCAGGTCGATGCCCAGGTCGGCCAGGTTGCGCTTGAACGGCAACAGGATGCGTTCGAACTCAGTCTGGGCCAGCAGGAATTCGATTTTCACCGGCTTGCCGGTGGTGTCGACCATCTTGTCATCGACGATCCGCCAGCCGGCGTCCTGCAGCAACTGGTACGCCTCGCGCTGTTGGTTGCGGATCATGCCGCTGCCATCGGTCTTGGAGGGTTCGAAGGCCTGGGTGAAGACTTCGGGCGGGATCTTGTCGCGCAGCGGTTCGAGAATCGCCAGCTCGTCCGGGCCGGGCAGGCCGGTGGCGGCCATTTCCGAGTTTTCGAAATAACTGCGGGTGCGGGTATAGGCCCCGTTGAACAGCTGCTTGTTGCTCCACTCGAAATCCAGCAACAGGCTGATGGCCTTGCGCACGCGCACGTCTTGGAACATCGGCTTGCGCGTATTGAACACAAAGCCCTGCATCCCGGTGGGGTTGCCGTTGGGGATTTCTTCCTTGATCAAGCGGCCCTCAGTCACTGCCGGGATGTTGTAGGCATTGGCCCAGTTTTTCGCGCTGAATTCCAGCCAGTAATCGAACTGCCCGGCCTTCAGCGCCTCCAGCGACACGGTGCTGTCGCGGTAGTAGTCGGTGATGCGGTTATCGAAATTGTAGAAACCTTGGGTGACTGGCAGGTCCTTGGCCCAGTAATCCTTGACTCGCTCATAGCGGATCATGCGCCCGGCCTTGACCTCGGCCACCTTGTACGGCCCGCTGCCCAGCGGCACTTCCAGGTTGCCCTTGGCGAAGTCGCGGGTCGCCCACCAATGTTTGGGCAGTACCGGCAGTTGCCCGAGGATCAGCGGCAATTCGCGGTTATTGGTGCGCTTGAACTTGAACAGCACCTTCAGCGGGTCTTCGGCGATCACTTCGTCGACGTCGGCGTAATACGTGCGATAGATCGGCGAGCCTTCCTTGATCAGTTCCTGGAAGGTGAACACCACGTCTTCGGCACGGATCGGGTGGCCATCATGGAAGCGTGCTTCGGGGCGCAGGTAGAACCGCACCCAGCTGTTGTCCGGGGCTTTTTCGATCTTGCCGGCGACCAGGCCGTATTCGGTGATGGGCTCGTCCAGGCTTTGCATGGCCAGGGTGTCGTAGATCAGGCTCAGGTTATCGGCCGGCACACCTTTGCTGATGTAGGGGTTGAGGCTGTCGAAGCCGCCCATGGCCGACTCGCGGAACGTGCCGCCCTTGGGGGCGTCCGGGTTGACGTAGTCGAAGTGCTTGAAGTCGGCGGGGTATTTCGGCGGTTCGTTGTACAGCGTCAACGCATGTTGCGGGGCGGCTTGGGCCACGGTGCACAGCAGCAGGCTGCCGAGCAGGGCAGTACGCAAATACATCATTGGGCTTTCTCCGAAGCTTTCAGCCACCACGCGCTCAGGCCCAGGCTGTAGGGCGGCGTGGTGACAAAGGCGAACCGGTTGCGGTACGCCAAGCGATGATAGTTGAGGTACCAGTTGGGAATGCTGTAGTGCTGCCACAGCAGCACGCGGTCCAGGGCACGGCCGGCGGCCAGTTGCTCCTCGCGGGTCTTGGCGGCCAGCAGTTGTTCCAGCAGGTGATCGACAATCGGGTTGGCGATGCCTGCGTAGTTCTTGCTGCCCTTGATCGCGGCCTGGCTGGAGTGGAAGTACTGCCACTGCTCAAGGCCGGGGCTCAAGGTCTGGTTGAGGGTGATCAGGATCATGTCGAAGTCGAATTGATCCAGGCGCTGCTTGTACTGGGCGCGGTCGACGGTCCGCAGGCGTGCGTCGATGCCGATGCTGATCAGGTTCTCGACGTAGGGCTGCAGGATGCGCTCCAGGTTCGGGTTGACCAGCAGGATCTCGAAGCGCAGGGGTTGGCCGTCCTTGTTCAGCAGCCGTTGGCCTGACAGTTTCCAACCGGCCTCGCCGAGCAACGCCAGGGCGTGGCGCAGGGTCTCGCGGGGGATGCCGCGGCCGTCGGTCTGGGGCAGGCTGAACGGCTGGGTAAACAGGTTGGCCGGCAACTGCTCGCGGTACGGCGAGAGCATCAGCCATTCATGCCCGGTGGGCACGCCGGTCGCGGCGAACTCGCTGTTGGGGTAGTAGCTCAAGGTGCGTTTATAGGCGCTGCTGAACAGGGTGCGGTTGGTCCATTCGAAGTCGAACATCAGCCCCAGGGCTTCGCGCACCTTGGTCTGGCTGAAGGTCGGCCTCCGGGTGTTCATGAACAGGCCTTGGCTTTGGGTCGGGATCTGGTGGGCGATCTGCGCCTTGATCACATCACCCCGGTTCACTGCCGGGAAGGTGTAGCCGTTGGCCCAGTTCTTGGCCTGGTGCTCGATATAGATATCGAACTCGCCGGCCTTGAAGGCTTCGAAGGCCACGTCGCTGTCTCGGTAGAACTCCACTTCGACCTTGTCGTAGTTATAGAAACCCTGGTTGACCGGCAGGTCCTTGCCCCAGTAGTCCTTGACCCGTTCGAACACCAGTTGCCGCCCCGGGCTAACCTTGGTGATACGGTATGGCCCGCTGCCCAGCGGCGGTTCGAAGGTGGTGGCCTTGAAGTCGCGGTTCTTCCAATAGTGCTGGGGCAATACCGGCAACTCGCCCAGGCGCAGGATCAGCAACGGGTTGCCGGCGCGCTTGAACACAAAGCGGATGCGGTGACGGTTGAGGATATCCACCCGTGCCACTTCCTGCAGGTTGGTGCGGTATTGCGGGTGGCCTTCGGTCAGCAGCGTGCGATAGGAAAACGCCACATCGTAGGCGGTGATTGGCTTGCCATCGTGGAAGCGCGCCTGGGGGCGCAGGTTGAACACCACCCAACTGCGGTCCTCGCTGTACTCTACCGACTGCGCGATCAGCCCATAACTGGAGGTGGGTTCATCGCCGGACGGCGCATAAAGGCCGGTGCCGACCATCAATGGCTCATTCAGCTCATTCACGCCGTATTGCAGGAAATTGGGCGTGGAAACCGGGCTTGAGCCCTTGAAGGTATAGGGGTTGAGGGTATCGAAGGTGCCAAATGCCATGACCCGCAATGTCCCGCCTTTCGGCGCTGCAGGGTTTACCCAATCGAAGTGGGTGAATTTGGCCGGGTACTTGAGGCTGCCGAACTGCGTATAACCGTGGCTCTCGGTAATCGTCGCGTTCGCACCAAAGCTCAAGGCCAGACTTATTAGTAGAAGGAGGGGACGCTTCAAGTCAGAGATCCGATCCAGGCGGCTTGGGCTTTATGATCGGTACAGTAACAGCTTGTTCCGGTTGGAAAAAGCATCTTGAAATCGGCGATAAACCTATGTGGGACCGGGCTTGTTGTGGTGAGCGGGCTTGCCCCGCGCTGGGCTGCGGAGCAGCCCTGGAACCAGGCGGTGAGTTTTGTCTGGAGGAATGCGTGTAGCCATTGGGGCTGCTTCGCAGCCCAGCGCGGGGCAAGCCCGCTCACCACAGAAGCCCACTCAACACAGCAAGCCTGTTCACCATACAAGCCTGTTCACACAAACAGGCTGGTTTGTCAGTTAGCGTGGCCCGGAAACCACCAGCATCTGCCCTGGCTTAAGCGCCTGGCCTGTGCGCGGGTTCCAGCGCTTGAGATGTTGCATCTCAACGTTGAAGCGCTTGGCGACGATGTACAGCGAGTCGCCTTTCTTGACTTTGTACTGCACTGGCTTCTTGCTGTCGGCCTTGGCCACCAGCTTGCGCGTGTCCTGCATTACCAGCGTCTGGCCGACCTTGAGGGCCTGGCCGTTGAGCTTGTTCCAGCGTTGCAGGTCATGCACGTCGACCTTGTTGGCCTTGGCGATGAGCGTGAGGTTGTCGCCACTGCGCACTTTGTAGCTGCGGCTGCGGCCGGCCACCCGGGCGGTCTCGACTTCGTCGAACACCTGCTTTTTCGGACGCATCGCCAGTAATTCTTCCGGCTTCATCGTCGACAGGGTGCTGGTGAGCAGTTGCGCCTTGGAGCTGGGCACCAGCAAATGCTGGGGACCGTCCAGGGTGGTGCGTTGTTTCAGGGCAGGGTTGAGCTGGAACAGTTCGTCTTCGTCGATCTCGGCCAGCGCGGCAACCCGTGACAGGTCCATGCTCTGCTTGACTTCAACCACTTCGAAGTACGGCGTGTTGGCGATCGGGTTCAGGTTGACGCCATAGGCCTCGGGCGCCAGCACCACCTGGGACAGTGCCAGGAACTTGGGCACGTAGTCCTTGGTTTCCTGGGGCAGGGGCAGGTTCCAGTAGTCGGTCGGCAGGCCGAGCTTCTCGTTGCGCTCGATTGCCCGGCTCACCGTGCCTTCGCCGGCGTTGTAGGCGGCCAGGGCCAACAGCCAGTCGCCGTTGAACATGTCGTGCAGGCGGGTCAGGTAGTCGAGGGCGGCGGTGGTGGAGGCGGTGATGTCGCGGCGGCCGTCGTAGGCGCGGGTCTGGCGCAGGTTGAAGTAGCGCCCGGTGGATGGGATGAACTGCCACAGGCCGACCGCATCGCTGCGCGAATAGGCCATCGGGTTGTAGGCACTTTCAATCACCGGCAGCAGCGCCAGCTCCAGGGGCATGTTGCGTTCTTCAAGGCGTTCGACGATGTAGTGAATGTAGAGGCTGCCGCGTTCTCCGGCGTTCTCCAGAAAGGAAGGGTTGCTGGCGAACCACAGGCGCTGTTGCTCGATGCGCGGGTTGACGCCTAGGCCTTCCTGCAATTGAAAGCCCCGTCGCATGCGTTCCCAGACGTCCTGGGGCACTTCGGGTGCAGGCTTCTCTGACAGCCAGATGACGGGTTTCTGTTTGATCTTGGCGCTAAGGTTCGGCTTGGGTTGCACGGTGGATTGTGCGGTGAAATTGCTTGATTGGCAGCCCGCCAGCGTGGCGGACACAGCCACCGCCACAGCTTGAGCCAGGCGGGTCAATGCGTCTGAATGGTTGGATTTACGAATAGATGACGACATTGGCTGGAAGTAAGTTCCGGGCAAAAATGTCGGGCGATTCTAGAAACCCGTTCGGTTCCGGTCAACCATTCAGAAATTACGTATCAGATTGCTTCTGGTTAGAACTTATCTTTCCACGCCCTCAAGCTAGCAAACACCTCGGCCCCAGAGCGGTTGTCGCGGCCATTCCGTTCGTCCGCTTTTTGTTTAACGGATGTTTCAGAGGTACGTAGGAAAGGGTTGGTCAGCCGCTCCAGGGCTAGGTTGGAAGGCAATGTGATCTCGCCACGGGCGCGCAGTTGGCGGACGCTTTCCACTCGTTCGGCGATATCGGCGTTATCCGGTTCCACCGCTTGGGCGAACTTGAGGTTACTTTGTGTGTATTCGTGGGTGCAGTACACCCGGGTGTCGGCGGGCAGGGCGGCCAACCGTTCAAGGGAGGTGTACATCTGTTCCGGCGTGCCTTCGAACAGGCGCCCGCAGCCGGCGGCGAACAGGGTGTCGCCGCACAGCAGCACACCGCTGTGATAAAAGGCGATATGGCCCAGGGTGTGGCCGGGCACTGTATAAATGTCGAAGTCCCAGCCGAGTACCGTGATGCGGTCGTTATCGTTCAAGGCCACGTCCCGTGCGGGGATCTTCTCGTTGGCCGGGCCGTAGACCTTGGCGTTGGTAGCACCTTTGAGCTGTTCGACGCCGCCGACATGATCATGGTGATGGTGGGTGACCAGGATGTCGCTGAGGGCCCAGCCTGGGTTCTGTTCGAGCCAGTCCAGGACCGGGGCGGCATCGCCGGGGTCGACCACGGCGCAGCGTTGGGTGTGCGGGTCCTGTAACAACCAGATGTAGTTATCGGTGAAGGCGGGCAGGGCACTGATCTGTATCATTCTTCGATTCGCCAAGCTGAACACATTGGTGCATCTTAGAACGTCTAGGCGAGTTGGAGAATGCAATGACTGATAAAGCGTTCGCCCAGGCCGATCCTGAGTGGCTGGCCCTGATCAGCGCCGCCCGCGAATGGCTGTCCGGTCCCATCGGGCAATTTCTGCTGGACGAAGAACGGCGCATGCTCGAAGACGAGCTGGGCCGGTTCTTTGGTGGCTATCTGGTGCATTACGGCCCTTCGGCCGAAACGCCGCCGTGTGCGCCCCAAGTGCAGCGCAATGTGCGCTTGGGGGCGCCGTTGCCGGGGGTGGAGATCGTCTGCGAAGAACAGGCGTGGCCCTTGAGCGAGCACGCCGCCGACGTGGTGGTGTTGCAGCATGGCCTGGATTTCTGCCTGTCACCCCATGGCTTGCTGCGCGAAGCGGCGAGCAGCGTACGGCCGGGTGGCCATTTGCTGATTGTGGGGATCAACCCCTGGAGCAGCTGGGGCCTGCGCCATGCGTTCGCCCACGATGGCCTGCGCCAGGCGCGTTGCATCTCGCCGCAGCGGGTGGGCGACTGGCTTAACCTGCTGGGCTTCGCGCTGGAGAAACGCCGCTTCGGGTGCTATCGTCCGCCGCTTGCGTCGACCAAGTGGCAAGGCCGCCTGGCCGGTTGGGAGCGCCGCGCAGGTGCCTGGCAGTTGGCGGGTGGCGGCTTCTATCTGCTGGTGGCGCGCAAGATCGTGGTTGGGCTGCGGCCGGTGCAGCAGGTGCGCCGTGAGCCGATGGGCAAACTGGTGCCGATGCCGATGGCCAAGGTCAACCGCAAGCAAAGCGATGCGCAACCCTCTTCTTGAATGAATACCGAGTAACCGATGACCGATAGCGTAGAACTCTTCACCGATGGCGCCTGCAAAGGCAACCCGGGCCCTGGCGGCTGGGGCGCGTTGCTGGTGTGCAAGGGCGTGGAGAAAGAGTTGTGGGGCGGTGAAGCCAACACCACCAACAACCGCATGGAACTGATGGGCGCCATTCGTGGCCTGGAAGAACTCAAGCGCCGCTGCAACGTGCTGCTGGTGACCGACTCGCAATACGTGATGAAGGGCATCAACGAGTGGATGGTCAACTGGAAGAAGCGTGGCTGGAAGACTGCGGCCAAGGAACCGGTGAAAAATGCCGACCTGTGGCAGCTGCTGGACGAGCAATGCAATCGCCATGACATCACCTGGAAATGGGTGCGCGGTCACATCGGCCACCCTGGCAACGAGCGCGCGGACCAGCTGGCCAACCGGGGCGTGGACGAAGTGCGCGGCTACAAGCAGAGCTGATGGCGACTCACATGTTAAGATCACGCCCGTTGACGCACACCACACTGCACACCACACCGTTGAGAGCTGAACCCTGATGGCCATCCGATCTGTTGTACTCGATACCGAAACCACCGGCATGCCGGTGACCGACGGCCACCGGATCATTGAAATCGGCTGTGTCGAATTGATGGGTCGCCGCCTCACCGGTCGTCACTTCCACGTCTACCTGCAACCGGACCGCGACAGTGACGAAGGCGCGATCGGCGTCCACGGTATCACTGACGAATTCCTCAAGGGCAAGCCGCGTTTTGCCGAAGTCGCCGATGAGTTCTTCGAGTTCATCAACGGCGCCCAGTTGATCATCCATAACGCGGCGTTCGACGTCGGCTTCATCAACAACGAATTCGCCCTGATGGGGCAGACCGATCGCGCAGACATTTCCAAGCACTGCTCGATCCTCGACACCTTGATGATGGCCCGTGAGCGTCACCCCGGCCAGCGCAACAGCCTCGATGCCTTGTGCAAACGTTATGGCGTCGACAACTCCGGCCGTGAACTGCACGGCGCCTTGCTCGACTCCGAGATCCTCGCCGACGTCTACCTGACCATGACCGGCGGGCAGACCAGCCTGTCCCTGGCGGGCAACGCGTCGGATGGCACGGGCTCGGCGGAAGGCTCGGGTAACCGTCCTTCGGAAATCCGCCGGCTGCCGGCTGATCGCAAGCCCACGCCTATTATTCGTGCCAGTGAGCAAGACTTGGCCGAGCATGCGGCAAGGTTGGAAGCGATTGCCAAGTCGGCGGGTGCGCCGGCGTTGTGGACTCAACTGACCCAGCAATAGCCTGGCTGCACGTAATCCAAAGGTGGGAGGGGGCTTGCCCCTCCCACCGTTGATCTCCATCTGCCTGCGAAATCTTCATTCGCCACATCCACTCCCAGCTTCTACCCTTGAGTGCATAACCCTCAGGACGACAAGCACTCATGTACAAAGACCTGAAGTTCCCCGTCCTTATCGTGCACCGCGATATCAAGGCCGACACCGTCGCCGGTGACCGGGTCCGAGGCATCGCTCGAGAGCTGGAACAGGAGGGCTTCAGTATTTTCTCGGCAGTGGACTACGCCGAGGGCCGGCTGGTGGCCTCCACCCATCATGGCCTGGCGTGCATGCTGATCGCCGCCGAAGGCGCGGGCGAGAATACCCATCTGTTGCAGAACATGGTCGAGCTGATCCGGCTCGCGCGGTTGCGGGCGCCGAATCTGCCGATCTTTGCCTTGGGCGAGCAAGTCACCCTGGAAAATGCGCCGGCTGACGCCATGAGCGAGCTTAACCAGCTGCGCGGCATTCTGTACCTGTTCGAAGACACCGTGCCGTTTCTCGCCCGGCAGGTTGCCCGTGCGGCGCGCACTTACTTGGATGGCCTGTTGCCGCCGTTCTTCAAGGCACTGGTGCAGCACACCGCTGATTCCAACTATTCCTGGCACACCCCCGGCCATGGCGGCGGCGTGGCCTACCGCAAAAGCCCGGTGGGGCAGGCGTTTCATCAATTTTTCGGGGAAAATACCCTGCGTTCGGACTTATCGGTGTCGGTGCCCGAGCTGGGCTCGCTGCTGGACCACACCGGGCCGCTGGCCGAAGCCGAGGCCCGCGCCGCCCGCAACTTTGGCGCTGACCACACTTTCTTCGTGATCAACGGCACGTCCACCGCCAACAAGATCGTGTGGCATTCCATGGTCGGGCGCGATGACCTGGTGCTGGTGGACCGCAACTGTCACAAGTCGGTGTTGCACTCGATCATCATGACCGGCGCCATCCCGTTGTACCTGTGCCCGGAGCGCAACGAACTGGGGATCATCGGCCCGATTCCCTTGAGCGAATTCAGCCCCGAGTCGATCCGCGCCAAGATCGACGCCAGCCCGTTGACCCGTGGCCGGGCGCCCAAGGTCAAGATGGCGGTGGTCACCAATTCCACCTATGACGGCCTGTGCTACAACGCCGAGCTGATCAAGCAGCAATTGGGCAACAGCGTCGAGGTGCTGCATTTTGATGAGGCCTGGTACGCCTACGCGGCGTTTCATGAATTCTTCGCCGGGCGCTACGGCATGGGCACTTCGCGCACGCCGGACAGCCCGCTGGTGTTCACCACCCACTCCACCCACAAACTGCTGGCCGCGTTCAGCCAGGCCTCGATGATCCAAGTGCAGGACGGCGGCGCGCGTCAGTTGGACCGTGACCGTTTCAACGAAGCCTTCATGATGCATATCTCGACGTCGCCGCAGTACAGCATCATTGCTTCGCTGGATGTGGCCTCGGCGATGATGGAAGGTCCGGCCGGGCGTTCGCTGTTGCAGGAAATGTTCGACGAAGCCCTGAGCTTCCGTCGGGCGCTGGCCAACCTGCGCCAGCACATTGCCGCCGAGGATTGGTGGTTCACCATCTGGCAACCGCCGTCGGTGGCGGGCATCGACCGCGTCGTCACCGCTGATTGGCTGTTGCATCCCCAGGCTGACTGGCATGGCTTTGGCGAGGTCGCCGAGGACTACGTGCTGTTGGACCCGATCAAAGTGACGCTGGTGATGCCCGGCCTCAACGCCGGCGGCGCCCTGAGCGATTGCGGGATTCCGGCTGCCGTGGTCAGCAAGTTCCTCTGGGAGCGTGGTCTGGTGGTGGAAAAGACCGGGTTGTATTCCTTCCTCGTGCTGTTCTCCATGGGTATTACCAAAGGCAAATGGAGTACCTTGCTCACCGAATTGCTGGAGTTCAAGCGCAGCTACGACGCCAATGTGAGCCTGGCCAGTTGTTTGCCATCGGTGTTTGCCCAAGGCCCCACGCGCTATCAAGGCCTGGGCCTGCGCGACCTGTGCGACCAACTGCATAGCTGTTACCGTAGCAACGCCACTGCAAAGCACCTTAAACGGATGTATACCGTTCTGCCGGAAATCGCGATGAAACCCGCCGATGCCTACGACCAGTTGGTCAGGGGTGAAGTGGAAGCGGTTTCCATCGATGCCTTGCCAGGGCGCATCGCAGCCGTGATGCTGGTGCCTTATCCGCCCGGTATTCCACTGATCATGCCGGGCGAGCGCTTCACCGAGTCGACGCGTTCGATTATCGACTACCTGGCCTTTGCCCGGACGTTCGATAGCAGTTTCCCCGGTTTTGTCGCCGATGTTCATGGGTTACAACACGAAGATGACGGCAGTGGTCGTTGTTACACCGTCGATTGCATCAAGGGTTAAGAATGTTTATGCAAGCTGTAATGAACCCGAAGTATCCAGGGCTCAGTGTACGGGTCGCCGACGAAGGCTTTGACGCCTATGTGTGGGGCAATGATTTCAGCTTTGAAGTCAGCGCCTACGGTGAGCCGCAGATGGGCAAGCGGGTCGATCAATGGCCTGTGGAGCGCATCTTGCCGTACCGCAAGTGCTATGGCATCGATCCGGAAGAGTTCGCCAGTTTTCGCGACGCGCCCGACAGCGCGATCTTCATGGCTTACTTGGACGACCGCCCGGTAGGACACATCGTGGTCAGCACCAATTGGAACGGCTTTGCCCATGTCGACGAATTGGCCGTGGCCTTGCCCGCCCGGCGCCATGGCGTGGCCAAGGCGCTGCTGGATGTGGCGCAGTTCTGGAGCCGCAAGAAAAACCTGCCCGGCATGATGCTGGAAACCCAGAACAACAACCTCGGGGCCTGCCGTTTGTACGAGCGCTGCGGCTACGTGATGGGCGGCATCGACCACCTGCGCTATCGCGGCATTGATCCGCAAACCCGCGAAGTGGCGATTTTCTGGTATCGGCTGTTCAAGAACGAAGTCGACAAGGCTTAGCCCGCCAACAGGCCTTCGGCCTTCTGCGTCACGATCTCCAGCAGTGCATTCAGCGCTGGGGAGGTCACGCCCTCCTTGAGGGTCAGCGCATACAGGCTGACCATGATCGGCGGCGACACCGGGCACGCATCCAGCCCGGCCTCGCGTGCGCCGAACGCGGTGAAAGGGTCGACCACCGCCAGGCCTTCTCCCGCTTCCACCATGCTGCGCATCATCTGGTAAGTCTGTACGCGCGTCTGCACCACCGGCAGCGGGCGCAGGGCTTGCAGCTTGGCATCCAGCAAGCGGCTGAGCGGGTCCTGGCCTTCGAGCCCGATCATCGCTTGCCCGGCCAGGTCCTGCAGCGCGATGTACTTCTGCTTGGGTTTGAGCCAGCCATGGGGCGCGAGCAATTGCAGCTTGCCTTGGGCCAGCACGGTGCTGTGGATCTGTGGGTGTTCCGGGTCATGCAGGCTCAGGCCTACGTCGGCTTCGTGCAGCAGCAGGCTCCTGACGATCTCGCGGGTCGGCTGGCTTGACAGGTTGCACGGCGTGTCCTGGAAGCGTCGGCGCAGCAGCGCAATGCTTTGCGGCAACAGTTGATTGGCCAGGGGCGGGGTGCAGAGGGCGCGCAGGGTCGGGGCGTGATGGTGTTTCAGGCGGCTGGCGAGGCGTTGCACCGGTTCCAGCGCCTCATACACGTGGGCGATTTCCGCCTGCAGCTCCAGGGTTTCCCGTGTCGCCTGCAAGCGTCCACGGACGCTGGCGAACAGCATAAAGCCCAATTGCGCCTCGGCCTCCTTGAGCGCCGCGTCCACATCGCCCACGGAGAGTTGCAACCACTCGGCGGCCAAGCCTGGGTGTCCGGTCTGCAAGATGGCTTGAATCACTTCGATATGACGTAAACGCATCGCCGGAGTCTATGTGCAGCGCGCCGGGGATTCAATAGAATGGCTGCGCTGATCATCAACGACCAAAGCCGGCTGCCGGCATTAACAACAAAAACAGGTCTGGTCTCACATGCCTCTACCCTCGATCCTCGGGGTAACGGCCAAGCAACTGCTGGTCTTGGTGACCGTCGGGTGCGTGGCTGCTTATCTCTTCAACGCTCAAAACGAAAGCACGCCGGAAAACCTGGCACTTGAAACGTTCATCCGTTCCCAGGAACAGGTGGCCGAACAGGTGGGGGCAGTCCTGGAAGTGGCATTGGTCAGGCAGGTGGTCGCGTATCCGGGTTACCACAGCGCGGGCTACCAGCGTTCGATGTTTGCCGTGGAGGGCGAGCGGGGACGCTTGATGGTGACCTTGAAGAAGGTCGAGGGGGAGCAGGGCATTGAGGTCACGGAGATTCGCCGGCCGTGATCACCCCAGCCCAGTCGACGCCATCAATGGCCAGGACTGAGCAGGTGGATAAGGCGTGATCTTATGACGCGAGGGTGGTTTGCGACTCGCGCACGAGAATCGTGCCCGATTGAATCAACTTGAATTCGTCGCCTTCCAGCTTTTCTACACGATCGCCAATGGCCAGCTTGTAGGTGGTGGTAGGTGCCGAGCCAGCCAGGTCGCCTTGCGCCGGGTTGGATTCCTGGAACTCATGCACCGAATACACACGTCCTTCTGCGTCTCTGGCATGAAACTGTCCGACTAGTACTGCTGCCATCTGTTTAGAACCTCTGGAGATAAACACTCGATTTGCGGTTCTGTAGACCGTCAGGGAGCGGGGTAGTTTACTTACGGAATAAAAATACTATTCGCTTATCTTTTCAGATGATTCCTACATGTCACTGCGTGATGCAAATGCCCGGAGGATTATCAAAACCTTCTGGTGAACACGCCGCGAAGACTCTATAACTACAAGCTCCTTTAGTCAGATGTCGGGAACCCCCAATGAGCAAGGTCTACACCGTAGCCGTCCTGGTTGGCAGCTTGAGAAAAGACTCGATCAACCGCAAGGTCGCGCTGGCATTGGCCGAACTGGCCCCTGCCAACCTGAAGTTGAACATTGTGGAAATTGGCGACTTGCCGCTCTACAACGAAGACATTGACGGTGCGACACCGCCGGCAGCCTACAGTACTTTCCGTCAACACGTGAGCTCATCCGACGCGGTGCTGTTCGTGACCCCGGAATACAACCGCTCCGTGCCCGCGCCCTTGAAAAATGCCATCGACGTAGGTTCTCGGCCTTACGGGCAGAGCGCCTGGAGTGGCAAGCCGGGGGCGATCATCAGCGTGTCGCCGGGGGCGATTGGTGGTTTTGGCGCCAACCATCACCTGCGCCAGTCCCTGGTGTTTCTCGATGTGCCCTGCATGCAGCAGCCGGAGGCCTACCTGGGCGGCGCGGGCAGTGTATTTGACGACGCGGGCAAGGTGTCTGAAAAGACCAAGCCGTTCCTGCAGGCGTTTATTGATGCTTACGCCAAGTGGGTGGCCAAGCAGCACGGCTGATTACCCGCCCACTTAAAGCTGTTTACTCTCAATGTGGCGAGGGAGCTTGCTCCCGTTGGGCCACGAAGCGGCCCCAGGCCTTTGTTTGAAAAGACTGGGACTGCTACGCAGTCCAACGGGACCAAGCTCCCTCGCCACAGGTACGGCGCTTCCTTGCGCCAATGAGGGTCAGCGCAACCAGTTGGTGCGCGCCAGTTCGATCACTTCATCGCCCCGGCCGCTCATCACCGCCTTGAGCATGTACAGGCTGAAGCCCTTGGCTTGTTCCAGCTTGATCGTCGGCGGCATCACCAGCTCTTGGGTGGCGGTGACCACATCCACCAGCACCGGGCCATCATGGGCCAGGGCGCGGCGCAGGGCCGGCTCCAGGTCTTCGGATTGCTCCACGCGAATGCCGAGGATACCCATGGCGTTGGACATGGCGGCGAAGTCCGGGTTTTTCAGTTCGGTACCGGCGTCCAGGTAGCCTGCGGCTTTCATCTCCATCGCGACAAAGCCCAGCGAGGCGTTATCGAACACGATGACTTTCACCGGCAGTTTCAACTGCGCCAAGGAAATGAAATCCCCCATCAACATGGCAAAGCCGCCGTCACCGGACATCGAAATCACCTGGCGATCCGGGAAGGCCGCCTGCGCGCCGATGGCCTGGGGCATGGCATTGGCCATCGAGCCGTGGTTGAACGAACCGATCAGGCGGCGCTTGCCGTTCATCTTCAAATATCGCGCAGCCCACACGGTCGGTGAGCCGACGTCGGCAGTAAAGATTGCATCGTCATCCGCCAACTCGCTGAGCAAACGCGCCACGTATTGTGGGTGGATCGGCCGATTGGCCTTCGACGGTTGAGCCAGGTCATCGAGCCCTTGGCGGGCTTTTTCATACTGCTTCAAGGAGGTCTCGAGAAAGCTGCGATCGGTCTTGCGCGTCAAGCGCGGCAGCAGGGCGTCGATGGTTTCACTGACATCGGCGGCGATGCCCAGGTCCAGCGTGGCGCGGCGGCCGAGGGCCTGCGGGTTGCGGTCAACCTGGATGATCTTGGCGTCAGTGGGGTAGAACTGGCGATAAGGAAAGTCGGTGCCGAGCATGATCAACGTGTCGCAGCCGAGCATGGCGTGGTAACCGGAGCTGAAGCCGATCAGGCCGGTCATGCCCACATCGAACGGGTTGTCCCACTCCACATGTTCCTTGCCGCGCAGGGCATGCACCACGGGTGCGCCCAGCGCGTCAGCCAGGGCCACCACTTGGTCATGCGCGCCGGCGCAGCCGCTGCCGCACAGCAGGGTGACCTTCTGGCTGTTTTCCAGGAGCTCGGTGAGGCGTTGCAGGTCTTGTTCCGCGGGCAATGTGCGCGGCGCGTGCAGGGCTGGCCAGGGCTTGAGCGTGTCCTCCACTTCCAGCAGCGATACGTCACCCGGAATAACCACCACTGCCACGCCGCGATTGAGGATCGCCGAACGCATGGCGCGGTGCAGCACGTGGGGCATCTGCTCGGGGTTGGTGACCAGCTCGATAAAGTGGCTGCACTCCTTGAAGAGCTCTTGGGGATGGGTTTCCTGGAAATAGTTCAGGCCGATTTCCGAGGACGGAATCTGTGCGGCGATCGCCAGCACCGGCACATGGTTGCGATGGCAATCGAACAAGCCATTGATCAAGTGCAGGTTACCCGGCCCGCAGCTGCCGGCGCAGACCGTCAGTTCACCCGTGGCCGCTGCTTCGGCACCGGCGGCGAAGGCCGCCACCTCCTCGTGGCGCACGTGCATCCACTCGATGCTGTCCATGGTGCGCAGGGCGTCGGTGAGGCCGTTGAGGCTGTCGCCGGTCAGGCCCCAGATACGCTTGATGCCCGCCTGTTCAAGGGTGGTCGCCAATTGCTGGGCCAGGTTGATTTTCGCCATGAAGAACTCCAATCGTCAGTGAGGTTAAAAACTGCTGATCAATAGGGGACAGTTCGATCACGGCGAATGCTCCGCCTTTAATGTGAAGATTGCGTCATGGCCGCCCGGTACTGCCGCGTGCGCCGCGCCAGAAACCATTGGTCGCGCACCAGCGCCATGCACGGCACGACGTTGGCTTTGGGCGAATGGCCGCGGCTGAGGCGGCGCATCTGGTAGCGCACCACGGCGAGTATGGCGAGGGAGGCCAGGGGCTTGCGTTGCCAGTCGATAGGCTTGAGTTGCGGGTTGGGGTCGCGGCCTTCGCGCCAGTGCTGGATCAAGTGGGGTTCCAGCGTCAGGGCGGTGGCGATCCCGGCCATGGCGACGCCACTGTCCAGTACCTGTTGCACGATGGGCAGGCGCCGGATGCCGCCGGTGACCATCACCGGCATCTTGGCGATGGTTGCCAGTTGACTGGCGAACTCAAGGAAGTACGCCTCACGCGCCAGGGTGCGGCCGTCACGCGTTTCGCCTTGCATGGCGGGTGCTTCGTAACTGCCACCGGATAACTCCAGCAGGTCGATGGGCAGCGGGTTGAGCATTGCGACCACGGCACGTGCATCGGCCTCTGCAAAACCGCCACGTTGGAAGTCGGCAGAGTTGAGTTTGACAGCGACACAAAACGACGGGCTGACGCTGGCGCGTACCGCACGGATCACTTCCAGCAACAGGCGTGCGCGGTTCTCCAGGGCGCCGCCCCAGCGGTCGGTGCGTTGGTTGCTCAGTGGCGACAGGAACTGACTGAGCAAGTAGCCATGGGCGCCGTGGATCTGCACGCCGGTAAACCCGGCTTTTTCGGCCAGGCGTGCGCTGGTGGCAAAGCGCTGGATCACGTCCTGGATGTCGTCTTCGGTCATGGCCTTGGGCGTGGCAAACATCTTCGAGAAACCACCGAGGTCGAGTGCCACGGCGGACGGTGCAATGGCTTGCTGGCGTAGGTTGGCCGGCGTCTGGCGGCCTGGGTGGCTGAGTTGTACCCAGAAGTGCACGCCGTTGCCGCGGGCGACGTCGGCCCACTCACTGAAGCTCGCCAGGTATTGCTCATCCTCAAGGGCCACGCCGCCGGGGCCGGTCATGGCGCGGCGGTCGACCATCACGTTGCCGGTGATCAACAAACCGGGATTACCGGCGGCCCAGGCTTTGTAAAGCTGCTTCAATTCACGGGACGGCGCCTGATTGCCATCGGCCATGTTTTCTTCCATCGCCGCTTTGGCGATGCGGTTGGAGAGGACTTGGCCATTGGGCAGTTGCAGGGCTTCAAAGGGTGACATGGGTTGACTCCTGAGCAGGGGAGGTCTCAGGCTAAGCTTAAAGTTAACTTTAATGTCAAGCAGGTGCGGTGATGAATATTGGTGAGCTGGCAAAGCAGAGCGGGCTGGCGGCGTCGCGGATCCGCTTTTATGAGGCCGAAGGGCTGATCAGCCAGGTGGGGCGCCAGGCAAACGGTTACCGGCGTTACGCGCCGGAGGCGCTGCAAACCCTGCAACTGATCCAGAGCGCGCAGCAGGCAGGTTTTACCTTGCAGGAACTCAAGGCGCTGATGCCTGCGCCGGGCGAGCACAAGCGCGAGGCGTTGATTGAGGTACTGGAATGCAAGGTCGTGCAGATCGAAGAGATGCAGGCGCAGTTAGCCCACAGCAAGGCGCAGTTGCTGGGGGTGATCGAGGCAGTGCGGGCGCAGCCGGAAGGCGTGCCGTGTTCGATGGGGCAGAAGCAGGTGCTGGCGTCGATCAAGACCGGTCTACAGAGCAAGTAGATGCCAATGTGGGAGGGGGCTTGCCCCCGATAGCAGAGGGCCAGTCAACAGACTCATTGACTGATCCACCTCCATCGGGGGCAAGCCCCCTCCCACATTTGAGACTCAGCGCCGACGGAACAACGGCAGCGGTTCATCCGTTGCCGCCTGGTACGTCACCGAGAAGTCCTTGAGGCTTTCCAGCGCTTCGTACGGGTCTTTGTCGGCGCGCAGGGCGAAGGCATCGAACCCGCAGCGGCGCAGGTAGAACAGTTGGTCGCGCAGCACGTCGCCAATCGCGCGCAGCTCGCCTTTGTAACCGTAACGGTCGCGCAGCAGGCGTGCGTTGGAGTAGTTACGCCCGTCGGTGAAGGCCGGGAAGTTCAGGGCGATGACTTGGAAGTGTTCCACGTCCTCACCGATTTCTTCGGCTTCTTCATCGGCGTCCAGCCACACACCCAGGCCGCCATCGCGGGCCTTGAGGGCGTGGCCGTGTTCGCGCCACAGTGCCAACGGCACGATCAGGTCGTCGCAGTTGGAGATGCCGTCGAAGCTCGCGTCCTTGGGCAGCAGGTGCCAGGTTTCGTCGAGGACTTCGTTGTTCTTAATGATTCGCTGCATAGACGCGCTCCTTGAACAGGTCAATGCCGATGCGCTGGTAGGTGTCGATGAAACGCTCATCTTCGGTGCGCTGTTCGATGTACACGTCGATCAGCTTGCCGATCACCTCGGGCATGGCTTCCTGGGCGAAGGACGGGCCGAGGATCTTGCCCAGGCTCGCATCGCGGCTGGCGCTGCCACCCAGGGACACTTGGTAGAATTCTTCGCCTTTCTTGTCCACGCCCAGGATGCCGATGTGGCCGACGTGGTGGTGACCACAGGCGTTCATGCAACCGGAGATGTTCAGGTCCAGCTCGCCGATGTCGAACAGGTAGTCCAGGTCGTCGAAACGGCGCTGGATCGATTCGGCGATCGGGATCGACTTGGCGTTGGCCAGGGAGCAGAAATCGCCGCCCGGGCAGCAGATGATGTCGGTCAGCAGGCCGATGTTCGGCGTGGCGAAACCGCCTTCGCGCAGCTCGCCCCACAGGGTGAACAGTTGGCTCTGTTCCACGTCCGCCAGGATGATGTTCTGCTCGTGGGAGGTGCGCAGTTGGCCGAAGCTGTAGCGCTCGGCCAGGTCGGCCACGGCGTCCAGTTGCTTGTCGGTGATATCGCCCGGTGCAACACCGGTTGGTTTCAGCGACAGGGTGACCGCCACATAACCCGGCTTCTTGTGCGCCAGGGTGTTGCGGGTGCGCCAGCGGGCGAAGCCTGGATGCTCTTTATCCAGCGCTGCGAGCTCGGCGTCCTGATTGCTCAGGGCCTTGTACTCAGGGTCGACGAAGTGTTTGGCGACGCGGTGCACTTCGGCTTCGGTCAGGGTGGTCTGGCCGCCGCGCAGGTGTTCCATCTCGGCGTCGACTTTCTGGGCGAAAACCTCAGGGGTCAGCGCTTTTACCAGGATCTTGATCCGGGCCTTGTATTTGTTGTCACGACGGCCATAGCGGTTGTAGACCCGCAGGATGGCGTCGAGGTAGCTCAACAGGTCCTGCCACGGCAGGAACTCGTTGATAAACGCGCCGACCACGGGCGTACGGCCCAGGCCACCGCCGACCAGTACACGGAAACCCAGCTCGCCGGCCGCGTTGTGCACCGGCTCCAGGCCGATATCGTGCACTTCGATGGCAGCGCGGTCCGAGGTCGAGCCATTGATGGCGATCTTGAACTTGCGCGGCAGGTAGGCGAATTCTGGGTGGAAGGTGGTCCATTGACGGACGATTTCGCACCAGGGGCGTGGGTCGATCAGTTCGTCAGCGGCCACGCCGGCGAATTGGTCGGTGGTCACGTTGCGCAGGCAGTTACCGCTGGTCTGAATGGCGTGCATTTGCACGGTCGCCAGTTCAGCCAGGATGTCCGGCACATCTTCCAGGGCCGGCCAGTTGAACTGTACGTTCTGGCGGGTACTGATGTGGGCATAGCCTTTGTCGAAGTCACGGGCAATCTTGGCCATCATGCGCGTCTGGCGCGAAGTCAGTTGGCCATAAGGCACGGCCACCCGCAGCATCGGCGCAAAGCGCTGAACATAAAGGCCATTTTGCAGGCGCAGAGGGCGGAACTCTTCTTCGCTCAGTTCACCTGCTAGGTAGCGTCGGGTCTGATCACGGAACTGCTTGACGCGGTCCTCGATGATGCGCTGATCGTATTCGTCGTATACGTACATATAGGTCCTGTTCTCGGCAAATCTGCGCGCACGGCCGCGCACTCCCAACGGAGCGGGGGCACGATACCAGTTTGCGTTTATGCGCAAAAGTGATGTTTGAGTATATGCAAAGAACCAAATCGACTAATGAGATTGATTATCTCGATATCCACATTTGTCATAGGGGCAAGTGTGGACTTAACTGTGGTCGAGTCTTAATGCAATCACCTATAAAACCGACAAGAGGCGATGCGATGAGCAATTCGACAAAAGCCCGTAAACCCGACAGCACCGTTGATGCCTGGGCCATTCTGTTCCTGATCATCCTGGTGGTGGGAACTGCCGTGTTCTGGGTCAGCCATCAGTAGGAAGAGGGCGAGATCCGCAGCAGGACCCGTAACATCCGGAATAAGGGAACGGCCTGCCCGTTCCCTTATTTCGCGTGCTCTACACCCCCGCCAAGTGCAACACCAGCTTGACGATGCCGAACAGCGTCAAGGCGAACACGGCCGTGAACAGAATGCCCAGGACGACAAAGTGGCTGGGCTTGCCGTGCGTGAAGTCACGTGCGCGATTCTTCCCGCTTTGCACGCCGAAGGCGGCAGCGACCACGCTGTGGAGCATTTGCCAGAACGTTGGCGGTTTGTTGCCTGAGTCGTCCATAACACCCTCCCGGTTCAGGGTTAGCGCCCTGTGTATCCAGCATAGTCAGTTCCGCGGCAATGACCGCAGCGAAACCAACACAACAGAACCCGCGCAACTATGCACCGCTTCGCCCGTTGATCCGCGTGATGTCCTGAGGCTCCCTAAACAGCATCAGGAACCCATGCCTCATGTCACCACTCGACAGCCCCCTCAGCGAGGGGCTTCACGTCACTTTTATCAAAGGACGCCTGCCCAAGTGGCTCGAACAGCTGACGACCGCCGACATCCCGCGATTGCATCGCGCGCGCGACCCGCTGCAGGCGTTAACAGCCGCCCAGCCTGAGCTTTTTGCCAGTGCCCGGCCTGCGTTGCGCCGAGCATTGCTGGATAGCCAGGCCGGCTACTTGTCCGCCAGTCAAACCCTGGCCAACACCCTGGCGAGCTTCAAGACCCTCACCGACTTCGCCACACCGTTGCTCAACCAGGCGTTGCGCGACACTTTTGGCCTGGCACCGGACGTCAACAAAACCCAGCTGTTTCATCTGCGCGCGCCCAATCGTGCCGACGCCCAGAGCCTGTTGCAGGCGGCACTGCGCAACTTCGAGGCCGATGAGCCGTTCGATGAGGTGGCGCTGCAGGAAACCAGCGCCTTGGCGCCAGAAGATGCACTGGAACAACACCGCTACGATGAAACTGAGCACTACCCGTTTGGCAGGGTGCGTTACCGCATTCGTGACAAGCTGGCGATCAAGCCTGAAGCATTTGCCCAACTGTGTCGGTGCGCTGGACCTGAGCAACGTCAGGCTAACGAGCGCTTCGGACGAGTTTTTGCGCGCATTTCCACGATTGAACAGTCTGACGTTGAATGGCAACGGGCTGGGCGCATTGCCGGAGGCGGTAACGCAGTGTGAACGCCTTGTTCGGTTGAGCGCCAGCCAGAACGGTTTTCTCGACGCAGAACGGTTGCAGCGCCAGTTGCGTGCTTTGCCCCTGTTGCAGGTGCTGGACCTGGAAGGCAATCGTCTGCCTGACTTTGATGTCACCGGCCTTGACCGGTTGCAAAGCCTTAATCTGAGTGGCAACCGACTTAGCGATTGGCCGGTGGGCGTGCTGCAGTCACCCCAACTGACTCGCCTGGACTTGCGGAGTAATTTGGAAATACAGCGGATTCCGCTCGACGCCTTTCTGCCCGAGCATGCCGGTTTGATGGCGGGCACGGACTTGTCCGATAACCTGTTGCTGGAGGAGGAGCTGATACGCTTGCGTGAATACGAGCGCGAAACCGGGCGAGGGCTTGGGTTTACCACGCAGGAAATTGACCAAATGATCGCGGGGTACGGGCCAGAAGCCGACGACGAGCACTTTGACGCTCACCCTGATCTCGAGACGCCTGAGGCGCAAAAAGCCCGATGGTTCGACGGCGTGGCCGCCGACTCGGAAAAGCACCAGATATGGCGCGAAGTGTTGGCCCAGGACACCACGCAGGATTTCTCGAACATGTTGGCGCAACTTCAGCACACCAGTGATTTTCAGCAGGACCGCGTCAGGCTGACAGAGCGGGTTTGGGACGTTCTGGAGGCTGCGCACAGCGACCCGGCGTTGAGCGAACGCCTGATGCTCATTGCACGGACCTCAAGGAATAAGGCGACCTGTGGTGATGGTCGAATACTGTTGTTCAACGATGTGGAAGTCGGGGTCTATGAGTTCAATGCCCTTCGTCGCATGGATCCCTCCGATAAGGGCCGCACGTTACTGAGGCTTTCCAGGCGTCTGTTTCGCCTGGGGGAGGTTGAGGCGCTGGCGAGAAAGCGCATTCAGCGCTTCCCTGGCACGGACCCGGCGGAGATCCGCCTGGCGTATCGAACCGGGTTGGCGCAACGCCTGGATCTCCCCACGCAGCCCTCTACCATGCTCTACCGCGGCGTGTCAGGGGTACAGGCTGCTGACTTGGACGTGGCCTACGCCAGCGTGATAGCCGAGGAACAGACCCCGGCGTTTATCGAGCAACTGATCACGCGTGACTACTGGAAGAGTTATCTGCAGGAAAAATACCCAACCGAGTTCGCTAAGGTGCAACAGACGCTGGCCGACCAATCAGAGACTCTGGAAGAGCAGTATCCTGACATCAATCCAGCGTATCTCGAGCAAGTCGATGCGTTGCAAAAAGCCAATGAGGTTGAGCTACGCGGGTTGAGAAGAGAACTCTCCACCCGCGAAATCGCCGAACTGGGCAACTAGCCCGGCAAGCGCCTGGCTGATCAGTTGTCATACCCCAGGTTCGGTGCCAGCCACCGCTCGCTCACGCTCAGGTCCTGGCCTTTGCGGGCGGTGTAGCTCGCCACCTGGTCCTTGTCGACCTTGCCCACGGCAAAGTACTGCGCCTGTGGGTGGGCGAAGTACCAGCCACTGACCGCCGCTGCCGGGAACATTGCGTAGTGCTCGGTGAGGAACACGCCGCTGCGGCCCGCCTGCATTTCGCGGGCTTCAGGGTCCAGCAGTTGAAACAGCTGGGCTTTCTCGGTGTGGTCCGGGCACGCCGGGTAGCCGGGCGCAGGGCGGATACCGCTGTACTGCTCCTTGATCAGCGCCTCGTTATCCAGTTGCTCGTCCTTGGCGTAGCCCCAGTGCTCTTTACGCACTTGCTGGTGCAGCCACTCGGCGCAGGCTTCGGCCAGACGGTCGGCCAGGGCCTTGACCATGATCGAGTTGTAGTCGTCGCCAGCGTCCTGATATGCCTTGGCCACCTCTTCGGCGCCGATGCCGGCGGTGGTGATGAAACCACCGATGTAGTCGGTCACACCGCTGTCTTTTGGTGCTACGAAGTCAGCCAGGGAGAAGTTCGGCTTGCCGTCGGTCTTGATGATTTGCTGGCGCAGGTGGTGCAGCTTGGCAATCGGCTGGCCATCGTCACCGTAGACTTCCAGGTCATCGTCCTGCACCTGGTTGGTCGGCCAGAAGCCGAACACGGCGCGGGCGCTGATGAGTTTTTCGTCAATCAGCTTGTTGAGCATTTCCTGGGCGTCGGCATACAGCGCGGTAGCGGCTTCGCCGACCACTTCGTCTTCGAGGATGCGCGGGAATTTACCGGCCAGGTCCCAGGAGATGAAGAACGGCGTCCAGTCGATGTATTCGGCCAGTACCTTGAGATCGATATTGTCCAGCACCTTGGCGCCGGTAAAGGTCGGCACCACCGGGGTGTAGGTGCTCCAGTCGAACTGCGGCTTCTTGGCGATGGCCGCCGGGTAGCTCAGGCGCTCAGTCCGCGCGCTGCGGTTGGACGTCCGTTCACGCACGTCGATGTATTCCAGGCGGGTCTTCTCGACGAAGCCGGCCTTGAGTTCCTTGGACAGCAGCTGCGTCGCCACACCCACGGCGCGCGAGGCGTCGGTGACGTAGATCACTGCATCGTTGCTGTACTTGGGCTCGATCTTCACCGCCGTGTGCGCCTTGGAGGTGGTGGCGCCACCGATCATCAGCGGCAGGTGGAAGTCCTGGCGCTGCATCTCGCGGGCCACATGCACCATTTCGTCCAGGGACGGCGTAATCAGGCCGGACAGGCCGATGATGTCGCACTTCTGCTCCTTGGCCACCTGCAGGATCTTCTCTGCGGGCACCATTACGCCCAGGTCGACGATGTCATAACCGTTGCAACCGAGCACCACGCCGACGATGTTCTTGCCGATGTCGTGCACGTCGCCTTTCACGGTGGCCATGAGGATCTTGCCCTTGGCTTCCGGCTTGTCGCCTTTTTCCAGCTCGATGAACGGGATCAAGTGGGCCACGGCCTGTTTCATCACGCGGGCGGATTTCACCACCTGGGGCAAGAACATTTTGCCGGCGCCGAACAGGTCGCCGACGATGTTCATGCCGGACATCAGCGGGCCTTCGATCACCTCAATCGGACGCGCGAACGACTGTCGGGACTCTTCGGTGTCTTCAACAATGTGGGTGGTGATGCCCTTGACCAGCGCATGTTCCAGGCGCTTGTTCACTGGCCAGCCACGCCATTCCTCAGTCTCGGCTTCCTTGACGCTGCCGTCGCCTTTGTACTTGTCGGCAATGGCGAGGAGGGCATCGGTGCCTTCCGGGGTACGGTTGAGCACCACGTCTTCCACCGCATCGCGCAGTTCGGCCGGGATCTGGTCGTAGATCTCCAGTTGGCCGGCGTTGACGATGCCCATGGTCAGGCCGTTGCGGATTGCGTAGAGCAGGAACACCGAGTGGATCGCCTCGCGCACCGGGTTGTTGCCACGGAACGAGAACGACACGTTGGACACGCCGCCGGAGGTCAGCGCATACGGCAATTCGTCACGGATATAGGCGCAGGCATTGATGAAATCGACCGCGTAGTTGTTGTGCTCTTCGATACCGGTGGCGACCGCGAAGATGTTCGGGTCGAAGATGATGTCTTCCGGCGGGAAGCCGACTTCATTCACTAGGATGTCGTAGGAGCGTTTGCAGATCTCTTTCTTGCGCGCTTCGGTGTCGGCCTGGCCGGCTTCGTCGAACGCCATCACCACCACGGCGGCGCCGTAGCGCTTGCACAGCTTGGCGTGGTGAATGAACTGCTCGACGCCTTCCTTCATGCTGATGGAGTTGACGATGCCCTTGCCCTGGATGCACTTGAGGCCGGCTTCGATCACTTCCCATTTGGAGGAGTCGATCATGATCGGGACGCGGGAGATGTCCGGCTCGCCGGCAATCAGATTGAGGAAGGTCACCATGGCCTTCTTCGAATCAAGCATGCCCTCGTCCATGTTGATGTCGATCACCTGGGCGCCGGCTTCCACCTGCTGCAGGGCGACTTCGAGGGCTTCGGTGTAGTTGTCTTCACGGATCAGGCGGGCAAAACGCGCCGAACCGGTGATATTGGTACGCTCGCCGACGTTGACGAACAGTGAGCTGCGATCAATGGTGAACGGCTCCAGGCCCGACAGGCGGCAGGCCTTGGGAATGTCCGGGATCACACGCGGCGCATACCCGGCCACGGCCTTGGCGATGGCCTCGATGTGGCCCGGCGTGGTGCCGCAGCAGCCGCCGACGATGTTGAGGAAGCCGCTCTGGGCGAATTCTTCGATGACCTTGGCGGTTTCCGACGGCAATTCATCGTACTCGCCGAATTCGTTCGGCAGGCCGGCGTTCGGGTGTGCGGAAACGTGGGTGCTGGCCTTGTTCGACAACTCTTCCAGGTACGGACGCAGTTCGCTGGCGCCCAAGGCGCAGTTCAGGCCCACCGAAATCGGCTTGGCATGGGCCACGGAGTTCCAGAACGCTTCGGTGGTCTGGCCCGACAGGGTACGGCCGGAGGCGTCGGTGATGGTGCCGGAGATCATGATCGGCAGTTCGATATTCAATGTTTCGAACACGCCTTGCACGGCGAAGATCGCAGCCTTGGCGTTGAGGGTGTCGAAGATGGTCTCGATCAGGATCAGGTCGGCGCCGCCTTCGATCAGGCCTTGGGTGGCCTCGGTGTAGTTTTCCACCAGTTCATCGAAGGTGACGTTGCGGTAGCCGGGGTTGTTCACGTCCGGCGACAACGAGCAGGTGCGGCTGGTCGGGCCGAGCACGCCGGCGACGAAGCGCGGCTTGGCCGGGTTCTCGAGGGTTTTGGCGTCGGCGATCTTGCGCGCCAGGCGTGCGCCTTCTACGTTCAGTTCGTAGGCCAGTTCTTCCATGCCGTAGTCGGCCATGGAAATGCGGGTGGCGTTGAAGGTGTTGGTTTCGAGGATGTCGGCACCGGCATCCAGGTAGGCTTTTTCGATACCGCCGATCACGTCCGGACGGGTGATCACCAGCAGGTCGTTGTTACCCTTGACGTCGCTTGGCCAGTCGGCGAAGCGTTTGCCACGGTAATCCTGCTCCTCCAGCTTGTAGCTCTGGATCATCGTGCCCATACCGCCGTCGAGGATCAGGATACGTTCCTTGAGGGCTTGATGAAGGGCTTGCAGACGAACGCTACGATCGGACATGGGACTACTCTGGTCAGGCATTACGGAGGGCGTGGATCATAGCAAACCTGTGCCGATTTGCGGCATGTCCAGGTTTTGCATGAATATCGTTCAGGTTGGTGGCCTGTCGACATCGGTAGAATCACGGCAATTTTTCAGCGCACGCATTGAATCGGGACCGGATACATGTCACTTCGCCTCATCACCAGCGCCGTCCTGGCACTGGTCGCCTGCATTGCGCAGGCCGACGGACCCGCCCCGGCGATTTCGTACACCCGCGATATTCAACCGATTTTTACCGAGAAATGCGTGGCCTGCCATGCCTGCTACGACTCCGCCTGCCAACTCAACCTGGGCAGTGCCGAGGGGGCGGTGCGCGGAGCGAGCAAAATGCCGGTCTACGATGGCGAACGCAGCCAGGCCGCCCCGACCACCCGGTTGTTCTATGACGCCTTTGGCAAGCAAGCCTGGCAGCAGAAGGGCTTCTACTCGGTGCTGGACGCCCAGGGCAGCCAGGCCGCCTTGATGGCGCGCATGCTGGAGTTGGGCCATAACGCCCCGCTGGCGCCCAATGCCAAGCTGCCGGATGACATCGTGCTGGGCCTGAACCGCGAAAACCTGTGCGCCATGCCCGGCGAGTTCAATGCCTACGCCGGTGCCCATCCTAAGGAAGGCATGCCGCTGGCGGTCACCGGCCTGACCGACCAGCAATACCAGACCCTGCAACGCTGGCTGGCTTCCGGCGCGCCGATTGATGAGCAAGGCCTGGCGCCAAGCGCCAAGGAAGCCCTGCAGGTGCAACAGTGGGAGAACCTGTTCAACCAGCCCGGGGCCCGCGAAAGCCTCGTGGCGCGCTGGTTGTTCGAGCATTTGTTCCTCGCCCATATCTACTTTGAGAACGGCGAGCCGGGGCATTTCTTCCAGTGGGTGCGTTCGCGCACGCCGAGCGGTCAACCGATCGACCTGATTGCCACCCGACGCCCTAATGATGACCCCGGCACCCGTGTGTATTACCGCCTGTGGCCGGTGCAGGGCGTGATCGTGCATAAAACCCACATCACATACCCGTTCAGTGCCGAGAAGATGGCGCGCATCAAGGCGTTGTTCTACGCCGATAACTGGCAGGTCAACGCCTTGCCGGGCTACGGCCCTGGCCGGCGCGCCAACCCGTTCGAAACCTTCGAAGCCATCCCGGCCAAGGCGCGCTACCAGTTCATGCTGGATAACGCCGAATACTTCGTACGCACCTTTATTCGCGGGCCGGTGTGCCGTGGGCAGATCGCCACGGACGTGATCCGCGACAACTTCTGGACGCTGTTCCAGGACCCGGACCACGACTTGTACATCACTGATGCGCGCTATCGCGGCCAGGCCACGCCATTGCTGGCCATGCCTGGGCAGAACGATGACGTCGGCAGTGTACTCAGCCTATGGCTGGCCTACCGTGACAAGCGCAATGAGTACGAGGCCCTGCGCCGTGACAGCTACGCCGACCTGCCGCCGCCGAGTTGGTCGAGCCTGTGGGCGGGCAATGACAATGCCTTGCTGAGCATCTTCCGCCACTTCGACAGTGCCTCGGTGACCAAAGGCCTGATCGGCGAAGTGCCGCAGACGATGTGGCTGTTCGACTACCCGCTGCTGGAGCGTACGTATTACCAGTTGGCGGTGAATTTCGATGTGTTCGGCAATGTGTCGCACCAGGCCCAGACGCGGTTGTACTTCGACTTGATCCGCAATGGCGCTGAGCAGAACTTCCTGCGCCTGATGCCGGCTGATTCCCGTGATGGCTTTATGGATGACTGGTACCAGAACAGCGGGAAGCTCAAGTTGTGGCTGGATTACGAGGCAATTGATGACGATAAGCCCACCGGCTTGCATCTGGATGAAAAAGACCCGAAGCGCGATTTTGCCAAGCAGTTGCTTAGCCGTTATGGCGATTTGAACGCCAGCCCGGATCCGATCAACCGGTGCAGTGGTGCGTATTGTTCCCGTGACGGTGTTGATCCGGCCTTACAGGATGCGGAGCAGGCGCTTAGCCGCTTGACGTCGCGCCCGGCCGCGGGGCTCAAGGTCATCGACCAACTGCCCGAGGCCACGATGCTGCGTGTCGAGACGGCCAGCGGCAAGCGCGTGGTCTACAGCATGCTGCGCAACCGGGCCCACAGTAACGTGGCGTTTCTGCTGGGGGAGGCGTATCGCTACCAACCGGGCCTGGACACGTTGACCCTCTATCCGGGCGTGCTCAGCAGCTACCCGAACTTCATGTTCAACATTCCGGCTCAGGAAGTGCCGGAGTTTGTTGCGCAGATGGAGCAGGCTCACGATGCCAAGCGGTTTGAGAAGATTGTGGATCGGTGGGGTGTGCGGCGTAGTCATCCGTTTTTTTGGCAATATTTCCATGATTTGTCGCGGTACATCCGTGAGACCACGCCAGTGGAAGAGGGGGTGTTGGATATGAATCGGTATGAGAATTTGTAAGGGGCAGGGGCATATCCGTTATTTGAAAAGTAACCAAAGGCTCTTGCCCCAACGCTCGGTGTGCCCGTAATCCGACATTGATTTGGGCGGCTAAGATCAAAAGCGCGGCGGCATTGAAGCCGAGCAATGTTGTGTGTGCCGTACTCGGTTAAAAGTGTGGGAGGGGGCTTGCCCCCGATAGCAGTGGGACAGCTATAGATGCATCAACTGACACACCGTCATCGGCAGCAAGCCCCCTCCCACAGTTTGATCTCCATGCATCAGGTTGATATCAGCCTGCTTTTGATCTTAGACGCCCGTTAAACACAAATAACAGCTAGGCACACCCATCAAAAAACCCACTATCCCGACAAAAACACTAGGACTTTGTACCTGCGTAATATTTTGGCGTAAACTGCCGGCAAGCCTGTGAGGAGTTTCCATGACTGCCATAACCATTACCGACGCCGCCCACGATTACCTGGCTGACCTGCTGTCCAAGCAGAACACCCCAGGTATCGGCATCCGCGTCTTTATCACCCAGCCCGGCACCCAATACGCTGAAACGTGCATTGCCTACTGCAAGCCAGGGGAAGAGAAACCTGAAGACACCGCCCTGGGGCTCAAAAGCTTCACCGCGTACATCGACGCCTTCAGCGAAGCCTTCCTCGACGACGCCGTGGTCGACTACGCCACCGACCGTATGGGTGGCCAGTTGACCATCAAGGCGCCAAACGCCAAGGTGCCGAACGTCAACGCCGACAGCCCGGTCAACGAGCGCATCAACTACTACCTGCAAACCGAGATCAACCCTGGGCTGGCCAGCCATGGGGGTCAGGTCAGCCTGATCGACGTGGTCGATGACGGTATCGCCGTGCTCAAATTCGGTGGCGGCTGCCAGGGCTGCGGTCAGGCGGATGTGACCTTGCGTGAAGGCATCGAGCGCACCTTGCTCGAGCGTATTCCGGAGCTCAAGGGGGTCCGTGACGTGACCGACCACACGCAGAAAGAAAACGCCTACTACTGAGTAAGGTGTTCACTGCGGACAGAAAAAACGGCGCCCCGTGAGCGCCGTTTTTTTATGCTTAAAATTCAATGGATTGCGTTAACTACCTAACAAAAAAGATTAATTGTTAGGGCAAGCATGCTCTTGCATTTTTATTTTAATTTATTCATTTAAATCAGCTGGTTACGATTAAAAGTGCATGTTGATTGTCATGGTCGGTACAAATGCGCATGCCCGGCCCGGTACAGCGACGACTCGCTGAAACTGTCACTTGCCAACACCTGGCCCACCACGATCAGCGCCGTGCGCCGAAACCCTTTCGCCGCCACCTTCCCGGCAATGTCACTCAGCGTGCCCACCGCCCAATCCTGGTCCGGCCAAGTCGCCCGGTGCACCACCGCAATCGGGCAATCGGCGCCATAGTGTGGCAACAGTTCGGCAACGATCTTTTCCAGGTGGTTGACCCCCAGGTGAATCGCCATGGTGGTGCCATGTCGCGCCAGGCTGTCGAAGTCTTCACCGGCGGGCATCCTGGTTTTATCGGCGTAGCGGGTCAGGATCACGCTCTGGGCGATGTCGGGCAGGGTCAGTTCCGTTTCCAACAACGCCGCACACGCGGCGACTGCGGTCACGCCGGGGATGATCTGGAACGGGATACCCCACTCGCGCAAATGGCGGATCTGTTCGCCAATCGCCCCATACAGGCTCGGGTCGCCGGAGTGCACGCGGGCGACGTCCTGGCCTTTGGCATGGGCGGTCTTGATCAGGTCGATGATCTGTTCCAGATGCAGTTCGGCGCTGTTGACCACGGTTTCTGCCTGATGGCCTTCCAGCACGGCAGCGGGTACCAGCGAACCGGCATAGATGATCACCGGGCAACTGCGGATCAGCCGCTGGCCTTTGACGGTGATCAATTCCGGGTCGCCGGGGCCTGCGCCGATGAAGTAGACGGTCATGGTGATTCCTGTCGAAAAACGGGCGAGCATGAATATTGTTCATGATCGAGAAGGGCGATTATCGGGATTTCAGCCGGCGCAAGCCAATGCAAAGGTTGCCTGCGCGGTTTTTTTGCGCGTGATCAGCAGGCGGGCAGGGGCGTCAGCAAGGTGTTCGGCGAGTGCCAGGGCGGCGCTTTCGGCGATGCCGTAACAGCCGGTATGGGCAAAGGCGATCGCGGATTTGTGGCTCAGGCGGTCTGCGAAAGGCGCCAGTTGTTCTGCGCTGAAACAACGCAGCGGCAGGTTCAGGGCCGCGGCCAGTGCCAGTAGCCCCGGTTCATCCTGTTTGCGCGCGATACTGGCCAGTGCGGTGATGCGCTGGCGCTCGATACCGCCCTCGGCGAGGGCGGCATCAAACAGGCCCAGCAGGGTATGAACATCACAGCCGCGCTGGCAGCCCAGGCCGGCCACCAGGGTCATGCGGAGTATTGATCGTCGCGGTTGCGGCGGAACAGCCAGGCGCTGATCAGGCCCAAGGCCAGCCAGAACGCGACGTTGGTCAACTGCGAAGCGATCTTGAACTGTGCTTCCAGGGCTTGCGGTGCCAGCATCGAATGCACCTCAGGCTGCGGCGCGCCGATTACGTGCGGTACTGCAAGGATCGCCACGCCCAGCACTTTCAGCAACCCGTTGCGACCGAATACGATCAAAGCGATACCTGCAGCGGTAGAGGCGGCGGTGCCGATCCACCACGTCTGGCGCAGCGCCAGGTCGGCGGCGGCGGTGCCTGGCAGCTCGGGCGGCAGGCCCATTGTCGGCGCCAGTACAAAGGTTGCATAACCGGCCAGGCCCCAGAGCAGGCCTTGAGCCGTGCGGGTCGGTGCGCGCAGGGTGTACAGGCCGGCCAGCATCAGGGCGAAACCGACGGCGACCACCAGGTTGCCGCCCGTGGTGGACAGCACGCGCTGCCAGCCATCTTCCGGCTCCCAGGCTTCGGCGTCGTGGGTATGCGCGGCAGCACCGGCAGCGTGTTCATGCGTCACTTCAGTGACGGCTGGGGCCTTTTCAAAGGTTTCCGCCTGCAGAATCAGCGGGGCGACCCAGAAGCTTTGCAGCAGGGTGAGCAGCAGGGCGGCCAGGAGACCGGTGAAACCTGCGGTTTGCGCAATACGCTTGATCATGTCGGCAGGTCTCAGTGGCACGGGAACGCGGCGCTGTGGCGGGTATCGTGGGCGGCGTTGTGCACGGCCTCGATGTGCGAGAAACCGGCGAAGTACACCAGGCATGCGCCGAGGATCGACGCGCCGATGGCGGCGGTCAGGCGTTGGCTCAACGTAGAGGTGCTGCTGGCGGAGTGCGAGGTGCTGCTGATGATCGACATGGCGCGTCCCTTTCAGGTGTCAGGGTGAAACGAGCGCATGAAAACCCCGTGAGCCAGGCACGCAGGGTTCTGAACAGCGCCCGCCCACCGCGGGTTTGTTATCTGATTTTTTCGGGCCGGTCTCCGGGCTTGCGAGGGGCTCAATGCCTGAAAACGTCGCCTTCCCATGCCGGCTGGCACAGTGGATATGACGTTTCGCTCGCTTACCGTTGCGGGGGCAGCACCGGACTGTCATGCGTGTGTGCATGAGTCACCGGTTTCCCGTTTCACCCTTTGCAGGGCACCCGAAACAAGATGTGTAGGAGAGCATGGGGGTGGGAGGGGAGTCAATTGGGGATGTGGGTACATATCCGTTATTTGGGTAACGGCGGCTTATGGTTCCGCCCTTACGGCGGGTCACTTTCGAAAAGCGCGAAAGTAACCAAAGCGCTCTTGCCCCAACACTCGGCACCTCGCCTAGGCTCGGTGTGCCCTCACTCCGGCTTGAATCCGTGGGCCGCCGTCATGGGCCATCCTTGGCCCAGGACGGCTAACCCGGCGTCCTGCCGGGTTACCCACGGATTCAAGCCTGCGTTCGGCCAGCGTGTTTGACGGGGCGCCTGAGATCAAGATCAAGATCAAAAGCAAGAGCACGGCGGCCTAGTAGCCGACCTGAGTGGTTGGATCAAAAGCAGGTACGTGTAAGAGCTGGCTTGCTCTCGATGGCGGTGTGTCAGCTGATGCAGTTGTGGCTGTCAC